>WTJX01000017.1 GCA_011524675.1 Cytophagales bacterium | reverse complement strand
ACTCTAAGCATTTTATTAACTTAGCAGCTTGATATTCAATTAATTATAACTTATATTTATTCAAAAAAACTACCAATAAGCAAGCTATATTTAGCACGCAGAACATTGTATTTTATTAGACACTTTAATCAATACCGTCTTTTAAAACACAACCTAAAACGAAAACTTGTTTTAATTTTCAGTCAGAACATGACATATAAAAATGTCATATTTCAGACTTAAAGAAGACTTTGCATAACTAAGGTAATGTGCTTAGACAAGGCTTTCAAAATTTTAAACCCGCATTTTACTGATAGTAAATGAGGATGTTAAAATTTTGCTTAACGCTAACTAAGTGTAAAAAATGGTTTTGCAGAGCCTTCTTAAAAGCAGTAAACTAAAGTAATTGACTTATCATCACTCTAGTTTACTGTCATGTGAAAGAATTTAAAAAAGATATGTTATGAGTGCAAAAAACGAAATAAATATCCCCATAGACGTAAAGAAGTTTTTACAACTTTTGATTAATCACCTTCCAATGAAGGTATTTTGGAAAGATAAAGACTCTATATACGAAGGATCAAACAGAGCATTTGCCGAGTTTGCAGGCTTGAATGAAGATGAGAGCATCATAGGCAAAACTGACTATGACCTTCCGTGGGCAGAAACCAAAGCTGATGAATTTAGACTCTATGATAGAAGTATCATGGATATGAATGAAAAGGAAATGAATTACGTCAGTAAGATTACCAATTCCGAAGGTATGGAGTTTTGGACAAAAACAACAAAAATCCCGATTGAAAACGAAAATGGAGAAGTAGTAGGCGTGCTAGGATTCTTACAAGAAAAAAACATTATACCTCCTGCCAAATAATAAGACAAGAGGTTATAATCCCCTATTCTATATCTCCATCATTGGAAAAACCATTTTCATTATTAAGGATTACATTTCCAAAAATGATAGAAAAAAGGTCGATGTTTTTCTCAAACTTTATAAAAGGATGACTATTTTCTTTATTGACATAAACTTCTACGCCATTATTAAAGCAGGTAAAGTTTGAGATGAACTCTAAAGGAAAGTCTTTCTCTCCTTCTTGCCCCACAAATAATATTCTTTTATTTGTAACATATAATATACCGTCATCTACAGTATTCCAAGCAGCTGTTTCTAACTCAAAACCACCAAGGTTGGTTGTTTTCCAGTAAATACCACTAGCGATCTTCTCGTTCATCTCAGCACCACCACGTGTAGATTTTGAAGTATCATTGACTCTTTCCATCCAATCAACAGATACTTTGAAATGACATATCTCACCTTCTGGCAATGTATAGTCAGGTTGCAGTTCAGGCAATTCACCATTTTCTATTTGCCAAAAAAGTTTATACTTCTCTAGTTCTTGCTGCGTTTGTTTATCTGCTTTATAATTGACATTTAGTTTCCCTGCCAGCTCCGAAATCTCCATTTCTTCTTCTGGAGTCAACAAAACATCTTCTAAGGCTTCATCTATCAAATTATTCAATATAGTACTGGCAGAGTCAGTGTATATCTTATTTGCCACAGTGGATTTTAACCTTAAATCTTTTTGAAGAGACTCTAAAAAAGCTTTTTCTTCAGGTTCTAACACATTGTCTTCTAAGGCTTCATCTACAGCCTTTTGGTAAATCTTTCCCGCTACTTGATTATGAATAATCTCTACATCTTTATCATTTAGGGTTAAGATTCTCTTTAAATGTATCAATTCTTTTACTTCGTCATCAGACAAAAACTTATCATCAAGACAATGCTCAAAATAAGTTTGATAAAAGCCCCTAATATCATCAGGGAAATTTCTTTTTAGGTTTACGCGATATTCAAAAACAATAGATTGAACATCTTTAATTGTAACGTCCAACACAGCCTTGCTCGCCAAAAGATTGTTTAGCTTAACAATAGCATTAGGGTTTGGTTTCTTCCCAAATAACTTAAACTTTGTTTTAAACTCTTGAAGTGGAGCTTCTACAAAAGGAGTATTCATTTTTGTTTTTATTTTTTGACATTGCTACAGAACACACTCTACAAAACAGATCCAACTTCGGATGATTTTATCATAAACACATAGTCAGAAAGTCGATTTATAACTTTTTATAAATAAAAAGAGAACTAATAAAAATAACCCTAACACAAGAAGTGTACTAAAAAATCAATTGCGCCCCATTTTATAAACAAGATTAAAACATGACACTTCTCTGTATTGTCGTATGAGTAACAGAAAAAAAGGGGGATCGTTTTTATCTGAATTGTATTGTAACCTTAATAAAGTACTAGCTTGATGAACTACAAAATGACAATTCTCATGCCTTATTTCTCGCTTCTATAGTTATACCAATGAACTTTCCGAAGACCAAGCGATTTTATTCAATTGCCCATCAACAATAAATAAAACTCTCGCAGGATTAGGTACCAAAACGAGTCTTGTATTTTTGTTAGGAATCTCATCAGACTCTATCAACACACCGTCGTTGACATCAATTTCAAATGAATCATCTTCTACATGCTCTACAAATTTTTTAGGGATATAAGCTGTCGGTAAAAGCACATCCGTATCAATGTTCAATTCTTCATGTACATCACCTAAAATATCTTCTAATGCCTCTCCATGATCCTCTACGAAGTCGTCTTCTTTGTCATGCAAAGCGTCTTCCACATCATCATAGTTGTCATCATTATAATCCATTTGCACAAGCATATTTCTTTTTTCGATCAACTCAAGCAAGTCCGTGTTTAATTGGGTAAAATCCATAATCTTCTCTATTGATTTCTATTTCAAAAAAATAAGTTACAAAAACTTAGGTTATTTTTCATGGTCTAAGCACTTAAATATTGTTTTTCTTAATCGAAAGTTGAATATTTCGGCTTCCAAATTGTAAATATATAATATAACGAAGAAAATAATGATAGATCCTACAGTAAAAGATAAAATTGATCAGTGGCTTACAGGAAATTATGACCACGAAGTAAAAGCCGAAATCCAACAACTGATCGACACAAAGCAAGAAGAAGCTTTAGTAGATGCCTTTTACAAAGATTTGGAGTTTGGCACAGGTGGACTAAGAGGCATCATGGGCGTAGGTTCAAACCGTATCAACAAATATACTATTGGAGCAGCCACCCAAGGAATAGCCAATTATCTAAAAAAAACATTCCCAAACAAACCCCTAAGTGCAGCCATAGCACACGATAGCAGAAACAACAGCGATGTATTTGCAAAAGTAACCGCAGAAGTACTTTCTGCCAACGGCATCAAAGTATATCTTTTTGAAGCGTTAAGAGCAACACCGGAGCTATCATATGCCATCAGAACACTAGGCTGTGACACAGGAGTGGTACTTACCGCCTCTCACAACCCAAAAGAATACAATGGCTACAAAGCCTATTGGAACGATGGCGCACAAGTCATTGCTCCTCATGACAAAAACATTATCGAAGAAGTAAACGCCATACAATCTGTTGACGACATCCTTTTTGAAGGAAATAAAGAACTGATAGAACTCATTGGAGAAGACATTGACACTCAATACATCGAAGAGGTAACAAACTTATCTTTATCCAAAGAGATCATTCAAAAACAAAAGGATTTAAAAATTGTATTCTCCCCCATACATGGGACAGGAATCACCTTGGTACCACAATTACTATCCTCTTTTGGCTTTGAAAATGTAACCATAGTAGAAGAGCAAGCAACACCAGACGGCAACTTCCCTACTGTAGTCTATCCAAACCCAGAAGAAAAAGAAGCAATGACACTGGCAGTAGCCAAAGCCAAAGAAATAGATGCAGACCTTGTGATGGCTACTGACCCCGATGCCGATAGAGTAGGGATAGCAGTAAAAAATCACAAAGGAGATTTTCAATTGCTTAACGGAAACCAAACAGGTGCCCTACTGGTACATTACATCCTAAGTGCATACAAAGAACAAGGACTACTCAAAGGAAATGAATTTGCCGTAAAAACCATCGTTACCACTGAGCTGATCACAGACATCTGTGCCAATAATGAAGTAGAAATGTTTGATGTATTGACAGGTTTTAAATTCATAGCAGGATTGATTCGAGACAACGAAGGAAAGAAAAAGTACCTCGTAGGAGGAGAAGAAAGCTATGGTTACCTCATATCTGACTTGGTAAGAGACAAAGACGCTTTGGCAAGCTGTGCCTTCATCGCAGAGATGGCAGCCTACTTCAAAGAAAAAGGAGACTCACTTTTCGATACGCTCATCAAACTATACCAAACACATGGTTTTTACAAAGAAGCTCTTGTATCTCTCAAAAGGGAAGGAAAAAAAGGACAAGACGAGATAAAACAAATGATGGCAGACTTTAGAGCTAACCCTCCCAAAGAAATTGCAGGAGAAAAGCTCGTTACCATCAAAGACTACCAATCATCACAAGAGAAAAATCTTAGTACAGGACAAAGTAAAACCATAGATTTACCAAGCTCGAATGTGATCCAATTCTTTACAGAAAAAGGCTCAAAAATATCCATGAGACCTTCTGGTACAGAACCAAAAATCAAGTTTTATGTAGGCGTAAAAGGAATACTAAATGATAACAAAGACTTTGATAGCGAGGAACTTACACTTAATAAAAAAATAGATGCTTTAATGAATTCACTCGGTCTCTAGATCGAGTGAATATTTTTTTATTCATTTTTTTCTTGTAATTTAAAATCCTTAAAAAATATATAACTAGCAACTTCTATATGAGCGATCATCATTTGATTGTATGTGGATTCACCAATTCTCTGAATTCACTAATCACCGACTTTTGTAGTACCTCAGGTATCTCAGCAGAAAAAGACATCAGCATTCCCTTTCAATCTATTACAGCTAAAGTAAACAGTTTTCAAGAAAACTCACCTTCTTCGAGTATCGAAGAAGGTAAAAAATGGCTTAAAGAAGCTGTAGAAGATAACAAGTTCGTAGCATGGTGTCACTCAAAAGAAATAGCATGGTTATCTTATTGGAAAAAAGTAGCTAAACAAACACGCTTTTTACTCGTATTTTCCGACCCTTGGGTTGACTTTGCCGAAAGTGAGGAAACAGACATCAGTCTATTTTTAAAAAAATGGTACAGCTTTCATCAAACACTCTATAATTTTTATACGGCAAATTCACAGGCATGTGTATTGATACATACCCATGAACTATGGCAGACTCCATATGCTATCCTCAAAGCTATCGAGCAAAAGTTAGGTTTTTATACCCAACAAAAAGAACCTCTCTCCTTCCTGTGCAACACCTCTTTTTATAATAAAAGCTATGAGGTAGACACTATAAAGCAGATCAAAGCAGACGAGAACGTAATACAACTACTTCGCTCTCTAGGCTCAAACACTCTACTTAAAAAAGGGATAGATAGTGTAACGCATAACACAAATGCAAGCATCGTCATACCCGTCTATAATGATGGCGAATACCTTATGGATGCTTTAGCCAGTGTAGAAAGGAGTTTAGCCCCACTACCAAACATCATCATCGTCAATGATGGCTCCACAGATAGCTATACCCTAGACCTACTTCAACAACTTGAAAAAGACGGTTATCAGATCATCCACCAAGAAAACCAAGGTTTGTCAGCTGCAAGAAACAATGCCATAGCGCTTGCCAAGACAGACTATGTTGCTCTTTTAGATGCAGATAATAAGCTAGACCCTACCTATATCCAAGAAGCAACCAAAGTACTACAATATAACCCAAAAATAGGCATAGTATATGCCAAAGCGAGAGTATTTGGAAGCACAAAACACTTCAGACAAAACCTCGCCTTTGATGCAGACAGACTATTAGCAGGAAACTATATAGATGCCTGTACCGTCATACGAAAAAAAGCGTGGAAAGACATAGGAGGTTTTGATACACAAATCCCAGAAAAACTAGGTTATGAAGATTGGGAGTTTTGGCTTTCGGCACACGCTAAAGGCTGGCAATTTCACTACATTGACAAATTTCTTTTTGACTACCGTACAAAAGAAAACTCTATGGCAGAAAGGTGCAACATACCCGAAAACAGAGCTAAACTCATAGAATACGTTACCAAAAAACATACTGCTTTATACCAAGAAAGAGCTCCCTACGTACTTTCTAAACTTCATCAGCATACGCTAAATTTAGAAAAACTGGCTAGTCAAAGACAGAAGACATTAGTAAGACATGCGGACGAGAGCAAAAAAGCCAACATACACAGCAGAAACTTAAGTGCAATCATTACTCAGCTCAAAGAAGAGAAAAAAGCCTTTGAACAGCAAATAAAAAGCTTAGAACAAAAAAACAAAGAATTACCTACACTAGATTCATTTGCACAACTCAAAACAGAAAACCAACTACAACTAGATAAACTCAAATTTGAGCTTGGCAAAGCAAATGATGCTGTATTTCAGTACGATGTACAGCTCTCTCAACTCAAAGAGCAAAAAGAAAAAGAAGTAGTACAGTTAAACGAGCATTACACAGAGGAAATCAGGCAAAAAAATGAGCAACTTAGTGCTCTTACGCATTCAAAAAATGATGCCCTAGAAAAAGTAAAACATACACACCAGCAAACATTACAAGAGCTTCAAGAGCAAAACGAATCAAAACTTCAAGAGTTAATCAATGAAAACACTAACTTCAAAGTAGAAGTAGCTACACTAAAGCAATCGTTAGAAAACTATCAATTATTAGTAGATAGCGTAGCAGATGAGAAAAAAAGCTATCTCGGACTATTAGAAACAAGTCAAAAAAACAATGAGTTATCCAATGTAGCCTTAAACAATGTCAATGTGCAACTTGACATGAAAGAAAATCAACTTAGCTTATTCAAGGATACCAACAAAGCATTACAAGACAAAATCATAAGCTATGAAAACAGCAAATCCGCTAAAGTAAAAAGGACGTTACGCAAAATCTTTGACTATTTCTTTGTCGTTGATGCCGATAGAAACATCATCATTCAACTACTCTCAAAATTCAAATTTATTGCCTCCCCTATTGGGTCGTTTATGGTTAAGAAGTTTTTCAAAAAAGTCTTCTTAAAGCTATACCTCTACCTAGAGGAACAACAAGTAAACATCATGTATGGAGCAGTGGACTATAGCCAAGCTAATGTCGTAGAAGAAGATACCAGCAAGCTCATAGACCCAGACATACGCTACAAAAAGTGGATGGCTCAAAACCTCCCTAGAAAAGCAGACTTTGAGATGTATGCAGAAATGGCAAAGTTATTTGCATATCAACCTAAGATAAGCATACTCGTGCCTGCCTACAACCCTCCTATTCCCTATTTCAGAGCCATGATAGACTCTGTACTACAGCAGGTGTATCAAAACTGGGAGCTATGTATATCAGATGACAACTCTTCTGATCCAGCAGTAAAAAAAGTCATCAAAGAATATGCTGCCAAAGACAAAAGGATAAAGTACATCTTCCGAAAACAAAACGGTCATATCTCGGCAAATTCAAACTCAGCCTTAGAAATCGCAACAGGGGAGTTTTGCTCTTTACTAGATCATGATGACCTACTGACAAAAGATGCCCTCTACCAAGTGGTACTACAGCTCAACAAAAACAAGGAATTAGACTACATCTATACTGATGAAGACAAAGTAGATGACAGTGGACAATTTTCAAATCCATATTTCAAACCAGACTTCTTGCCCGACTATTTATTGTCTATCAACTATGTTACTCATTTTTCTACCTATAGAAAAACCATCTTAGATGAGATAGGCGGTTTTAGACTAGGTTTTGAAGGAAGTCAAGACCACGACTTAGTCCTAAGGTTTACCGAAAAAACGACGCAAGAGCGCATAGCACATATCCCTAAGATATTGTACCACTGGAGGATGCACTCAGAGTCAACCGCAGCAGGAGCAGAAGTAAAAACCTATGCCTATGAAGCTTCTAAAAAAGCCATTACAGAAGCACTGCAAAGAAGGGGAGAAACAGGAGAAGTAAGCATTATGCCAGGCTATATAGGTTATAATGTACAGTACAACATCCAAGAGTCAAAAAAGGTAAGTATCATCATACCTACCAAAGACAAAACAGACATTCTCAAAACGTGTGTTGACTCCATCATTACCAAAACACAGTATAACCAATACGAAATAATAGTAGTGGATAACAACAGCGAAGAACAAGCCTTCTTTGACTTCGTCAAAACCTATGAGCGTGAGCATGCTGGCATTTTTAAATGCTACTCACATAAGATTCCTTTCAACTTTTCTAAGCTTATGAACTTTGGAGCTAAGAAAGCCACAGGAGACTACCTATTGTTTATGAATAACGATATGGAAGTCATTTCTGAAGGTTGGTTAGAAAAGATGGTAGGTCAAGTACAAAGAAAATCGGTAGGAGCAGTAGGCGCAAAATTACTCTTCCATGACGACACCATACAACATGCAGGTGTTGTGATAGGCTTTGGAGGAATTGCAGGGCATACATACGTCAAATACCCAAGAAACTTTGATGGACACTTCAACAATGCCAACCTCACAAGAAACTATAGTGCCGTAACAGGGGCTTGCTTACTATGCCGTAGAAAAGTACTCGAAGAAGCAGGCATGTGGGACGAGAAATTTGAAGTAGAGTTCAACGATATAGACCTCTGTCTCAGAATCAAAGAGCTAGGGTACCATAACCTATCCATGGCAGATGTTGTCATCTATCATTACGAATCACTTTCAAGAGGAAACCCTTTACAGACACAAAAATCTAGGGAAAGGCATGTAAGAGAGGTAAAACGCTTCGTTAGCAAGTACCGACACTTTATAGAAAATGATCCGTGCTACAATCCTAACCTATCATTGAAGAACTGTAACTTTGAAATAGGCGTTTCTCGTGCCGAACGTCATGATATTATCCATATCTATGATGAGCTGTTTGCTTAAGAGAAAAGAACAGCTAATAGATTAGAAGATGAAAAAACTCCTTATTCTACTACTGATAGTACTAATCTCCCCCATTATTGGTGGGAGCTACGGCATACTACATGACCAACTAACGTATACCATTTCGCCTGAGTACTATACAAAATTCAAATTTTATCAGTTTGGATTGATGGACGTAGGAAATGAAGCTATTTTTCCACATCCAAGGATTCAAGTTTCAGTAGTTGGATTTATGGCTACTTGGTGGATGGGACTACCCATAGGGCTTATCCTTGGGTTAGTAGGGTTAAAACATCTAAACCATAAACAAATGTTTCTTGTAACGATGAAAGCGATAAGCATAACGATTGTCGTTACATTTATTACTGGACTTATAGGACTTACATACGGTAAACTTTATTTAGTAAGAACAGGAGTGAGTTGGTATTTACCAGATAATCTCATAGACATTGACAACTTTATTTCTGTTGGTTCAATGCACAACTTTAGTTATTTAGGTGGATTATTAGGACTAATCGCAGGGATAATATATAGCGTAAAGCAAAGAAGGAAAACCAGACTCTTAAATGGCTAGAGAAATAAACCTATCGCTTGTACACTTTAACTCTCCAGCACTTGGAGAGAACTGGAGTCATTTATTTAAAGATGAACCAAACGTCAATATCATTGAGGGAGACATTTTCAATGTAAAAACAGACGCTATTGTAAGCCCCGGTAATTCATTTGGTTTTATGGATGGAGGATTAGACCTTTTGATCTCAAAGAAATTAGGCTGGGAAGTTCAAAGCGAACTGATAAAAAAAATTGATACAACAGCCCTAGGTGAATTATTAGTTGGGCAAGCTTTGAGCATTGAAGTAAATAACAAAATTGTAATATGTGCGCCAACAATGCGAGTTCCAACCAGTGAGGGGATTCCTCATTCAGTAAATGCCTATCTAGCCATGAAAGCGATTTTGATTGAAGGGATTAGAAATGAAAAAATCACTTCAATTGCAATCCCTGGTCTTTGCACAGGAACTGGGAGAATGCCACCTAACATCGCTGCAAAGCAAATGAAAGCTGCTTTTGATGAAATTATCAATAATAAAAAACCAGAGTTTCCATTATACTTGGATGCAATCAA
>WTJX01000314.1 GCA_011524675.1 Cytophagales bacterium | reverse complement strand
AAGCGCGTATTTCTAACGATGAGATGAACTAAAATAGCCGTTTTTTATCATAAGTGTTTTTGGATGACTACTTATAAGTACAGAATTAAAAAAATACTCATAGCTCATAGCACAAGACTTTTTTCAACTCGAATATAAGAAAATATGAATACTCGAACACATTTGAAACTTACACACACACTATTATTTAGCCTGTGTTTACCCTTCTTTTTTTTGGCTTGCAAAAAAGAAGAAACTAAAACTGAAACTGTAAATGATGAGGTAAGCATAGAAGGAAGTATATCTAACAACCCATTACGTCCTAACATCCTTTTGATTATTGCGGATGACTTGGGCAAGGATGCTACACCAGGCTTTTTGACAGAAGAAACAGGGCTAATAAAGGCAAATATGCCTGTGCTAGATTCTTTAAGAACTAATGGTATGCGTTTTACCAACTTATGGAGTACCCCCGTATGTTCGCCAACTAGAGCGACATTACTTACGGGGAAGTACGGGTTTCATACAGGCGTTTTTAATGCAGGAGATAACATTTCTACCGCTGAAACTACCGTACAACAATTACTAAAAAATAATACCTCAGGCTATGCTACATCTATTATAGGAAAGTGGCACTTGACAGATAACTATTCTGATCCAAATATGATGGGGATAGACTATTTTGCAGGTATAGAAGGTGGAGGAGTAAGTGATTATTATGACTGGGAACTGACGGTTAACGGAGGTGTGTATAGAGATATGACAAGCTATATCACCACTGAGCTTACTGACCTTGCTATAGACTGGGTGAATGCTCAAAGTAAACCATGGTTTTTGTGGATGGGATACAATGCACCGCATACTCCTTTCCATGAGCCACCAGCAGAATTACACACAAGAGGGGATGTTTCTACAAATCAAGAAATGTTTTTGGCAGCAGCAGAAGCATTAGATACCGAAATAGGAAGACTCATCCGCTCCATACCCGAAGAAGAACTTGCCAATACCATCATTCTCTACTTAGGAGATAACGGCACACTGGGTGCTGTTGACCAAGATCCATTTGCTTCTAAAGGCTCTAAGGGGACTATATGGCAAGGCGGAGTGAATACTCCTATGGTAGTCTCTGGCGTAGGCGTTACGCGTGTAGGAGAAACAGATTCTTCACTCATCAACAGTACAGACTTTTTTGCCACTATAGCAGACCTTGGCGGTACAGGAATAGATACTATGCACCATAGCGTAAGTTTTAAAGAACTTCTTAGCGAAGAAGGTACTTCCCGAAGAAGCTATGTATATACTGAAGTACCAGGTACAGGTATTGGCGATGGATATACCATCCGAAATGATACATTGAAATACATCATGATGGGGAATGATACCAAAAGAGTGTACGACCTGATCGACGATCCTTATGAAACAAATAGTATCTTAAGATCACTTACCGACAGTCAAAAAGAAGATACTACAGCCTTAGGTATTATTATGAGAGAGATTAGACAGTAATTTTTAATAGTACAGAGTCTAAAGTACTAAGGCATACATATCGTCCTTATACCTTAGACTTTGTATTATTTTATTGCCAATTACTAAATAAAACAGTTATCCTTACATCACCTACCTATGGTACGACAGACATTTATTTTGCTTTTCTTTCTTGGAAGCCTAAAGACATTTGCTCACTATGCACAGTCTGCCGAGTTTACCTTTAACAAAAAAGGAAATCAACTGGAAGTGGTGATGGAGTTTGCCAAAGATCACCTTTTGGATAACTTTAGAGTCAATACGCTTACAGAACAAAAAATGAAAGACTATGTCTTTACACATTTTCAATGTAAGGTAAACGAGCAAGAAACGACATATGAGTTTTTGAGCGTCAATACCGTTTCTCATCATGTGCAAGTACATATAGCCCTTAAAGGTTCATTCCCTACTATTTCTTCTATCTATGTTATGAATAGCTGCCTGTTAGAATATCATTCAGAACATATCAATATCATTCATTTTGACTTGAACGACCGCTTTAGAAGTTTCAAAACAGACAGCCATAGAAAAAGTATTGTTGCGAAGTACTAGGCTTTATTTCGTTATTTTGCTTTTTTGACTTGTACGATCTGCGCTTTTTACGTCCATTGTAAATAATCAATCGTTCAATTGTAAATTACTATGCCACTTTCGTGGAATAAAATCCAGCTGCCAAATGTCCTTATGTGTTTAAGTCAATAAGCCTTTACGTCTTTCGCTTTAAACTTTAAGAAGTCTTTGCATCACTAAGGTTTTGTGCTTAGACAAGGCTTTCAATATTTTAAAACCGCAGTTTACCGATTGTAAATGAGGTTCTTAAAATGTTGTATAACGCTGAATAAGTTTAAAAGATGGTTTTGCAAAGACTTCTTTAAATAATGACATTCATTATACATTAAGCCTTATATTTTCCTTAACACTAATTGTAAATTACTAGCTCCAAATACTTACTTACTCGGCATGTAACCATATCTTTTTTTGCAAAAGTTCTTCTTTTTCTTCTACATAGTCAGGGTCTGGTACACAAGCGTCTGTAGGACATACCAACGCACAAGCAGGCTCTTCGTGAAAGCCTGTACATTCAGTACATTTTGTAGGTACGATATAGAAATACTCATTTCCATCTGCACCAAAAGTCCCTCCTGTGATAGGTGCAAAAGTAGTAGTCGCATCTATTTGAGAGCCGTCTTCCATTTCTATTGCTGTCAACTGCGTGCCATCGGCATATGACCACTCTGTGCCATTTTCATAGATAGCATGGTTAGGGCACTCTGGCTCGCAGGCACCACAATGAATACATTCGTCTGTTATGATAATTGCCATAATTATTTACTTTAGAGAAGGCTTTGCATCACTAAGGTTTTGTGCTTAGTCAAGGCTTTCAACATTTTAAAACCGCAGTTTACTG
>WTJX01000657.1 GCA_011524675.1 Cytophagales bacterium | reverse complement strand
CTCTACATTATAGTCAGCAGACTGCAACAACCTTGTCAAGATACTTTCTACATCTTCACCAACGTAGCCAGCCTCTGTAAGGACAGTAGCATCAGCAATACAGAAAGGTACCTCAAGAATTTTTGCTAAAGATCGTGCTAAGTGTGTTTTTCCTGTCCCTGTCTCACCTATCATGATGACATTTGACTTTTCTATAGTGATATCGTCTTCGATCACTACAGATTGTTTTAGTCTTTTGTAATGGTTATAGACAGCTACAGTAAGTACTTTTTTAGCTTCGTCTTGCCCTACTACATAGTCGTCCAAGAATAGTTTAAGATCTTTGGGTTTTATAAGACGTATGTTAGACTGAACATCAGACTTCTTAGCATTAGACTCTTCTTTTAAAATATTGTACGACTGCTCTATACAATAATTACAGATATGAGCGTGTACTCCCGAAATCATGAGGTCAACCTCATTTTTCTTTCTTCCACAAAAAGAACAACTAACTTGAGACATATAATATTTATCAGAATAAGAAAAAGTGTATATTATTTATCCGAAGGCTTTCTTTCTAGCACTTCATCTATCAAACCATATTCTTTGGCTTCCGCTGCTTTCATCCAATAATCTCTATCGGAATCTTTGTCTATCTGTGCGATATCTTTGCCAGAGTGTTTAGCTAAGATTTCATAAAGCTCTTGCTTCAAAATCAATATTTGTTTTGCTGTGATTTCTATATCAGAAGCTTGACCTTGCGCTCCACCTAGAGGTTGGTGTATCATGATTCTAGAGTGGGGAAGTGCAGCCCTCTTTTTTGCAGCACCGCCACATAATAATACTGCTCCCATAGAAGCCGCCAAACCTGTACAAATGGTAGTAACGTCTGGATTGACATATTGCATGGTATCATAGATACCCAAACCTGCATATACAGAACCTCCAGGACTATTGATATACATGGTAATATCTTTCTTTGAATCTGTAGATTCTAAAAATAATAACTGAGCAGTAATGATGTTTGCTATTTGGTCATCTACAGGTGTACCCATAAAGATGATACGGTCTGAAATTAATCTTGTAAACACATCTATGGCTCTGAAGTTTCCAGGGCGCTCTTCTATAATATAAGGAGTCATGCTCTCTATATTACCCATGTACTGATCTACTATTGAACCGCTTATCCCTTGATCTTTGATAGCAAATTTTCTAAATTCTTGACTGTTAATCATAATAAGTGATAATTCGTTTTTTTTTTTAACAAACATGTAGCTTGTAGCAACTGTTCAAAAATGCTTTTTTTTTTGTAAGTAAACAACTCATTTTGAGTTAAGTAACCCACAATAGTATAAAATATAGTGATAGATCTATTGTGTTAAGTGTTTTTGCACGATTACCCACATAAAAAAAAATCACTAAAACAAACTTTTTAGTTTGTCTTAGTGAGATTAATTTGTTGTTATGGAAGTTGCTTTAGCCTTCTTTATTTAGTAAATCTTTAAATTCTTTAGACTTAACTTCTTTTGTTTTTATCGTTACCCCTTCTTTGGCATGTAGCAATACTTTTTCTTCTAATAGTTGATGATAGATATTCATGAAGTTTTTGCCGTTTTCTTCAGCTAAGAACTTGCCTACAAATTCATCAAACATAGGAGCAAATTCAGGACCGATAGGCATACCTCCAAAATAGGATTGTTGTATGAACGAACTAGCTCTTTCTTTCACTTCTTCTCTCTCTACTGACAACTCAGCATCTGAAAAGATACGGTTAGAAATGATGTTCCATTTAAAACTTTCTCTGTAGTTGTCAAAGTCTTTTTCTATCTCTTCTTTGTTTAATGTTTCAGCGTTAGTAGCAATCAACCATCTTTTAAGGAAGTCTTCTGGAAGAGAAAACTTTGTTTTTTCGATTATGCGACTTTTCAATTCTTTCAATAGATGTTGCTCCGAAAGATCGCTATAATTCTTAGAGATTACTTCTTTGATCTTTTCATTAAGCTCTTCTTCCGTTTTTACCACATCTTTACCAAACAGCTTATCATATAACTCTTGGTTAAGTTCGGCAGGAGTTACACGAGTAATTGATGCTACAGTGAAATTATAATCACCTTTGAGTTTTTTTGCTTCCGCTTCTGTAACGCCTGTAAGGATAGAAATCTGCTCGTAGTCTTTGTTAAATGTTTTTTTAAGGTCAAGAGTTACTGTGTCACCAGCTTTTAGACCTATCAATTTTTCTACAACTTTTGGATTTACTTTATCAAGCGAAAGACTACAGTCTTTAGAATACTCAGTTTTTTCTTGAATTAGTTTACCTTGTAAAATATCATTTTCAGCACTTACTTCTACGTCTTCTCTTTCTCCGTGTTGTCTTCTTATATTTTCTAAGGCCTCACTGATATCGTTTTCGTCTGTTTCAACCTCAAGCTTAGTCATTTTTACTTTGTTTGAGATATCATACTTAAACTCAGGAGTCAAACCTACATCATAAGTGAATTTGAATTCAACATCCTTTTTCCAATCAATTTTTTTGTCTTTGTCTTCTTCACTAGGTAGAGGCTCTCCAAGTATAGACAGTTTTTCTTCACTGATATAGTTACTAAGAGATTTGTTGAGCATATCTGTAACTACCTCAGCTTTGATACTCTCGCCATACATTTTATTAACAATGCCAGGAGGTACTTTACCAGGTCTAAAACCCTTTAGCTGTACTTGTTTGCTGTAATCTTTTAGCTTTGCTTCAAACTTAGGTGTAACATCCGAACTCTGTAAGTCGATAACAATCGAACCATAGGTTTCGTCTTTTTTTGTCAGTGTAATTTCCAAAACTAATAATGTTTGATTTTAAATAAAAAAAGCCCCTAAATTTTACTTTAGGGGCTTCGTGCGGATGGAGGGACGCAAACGCGCACAACCGAAAGTACTATCTCCTA
>WTJX01000746.1 GCA_011524675.1 Cytophagales bacterium | reverse complement strand
TTCATTCCTGTACCTCCAAATACCTCTTTACCGATCACTACAGCAAATGCGGTAGCTAAAGCTACTTGCCATAAGGGAATAGTCGATGGTAAAGTAAGTGGGATTAATAAACCAGAAACTAGGTAACCTTCTGATACTGCATGACCTTTGTAAGCCGCCATTCCAAACTCTATGGATAAACCTACGCCGTAACTTACAACAAGGATAGGTATGAATCGTAAAGCTCCAAATAAAAACTTGTCTAAGAGTGAAACGCTTTCCATGTCAGCACCTGAGTATAAATAATGCTGGTGTCCTGTATTCCACATACCAAAAACGATACAAGGTAACAAGGCTATAATCACTGTTACCATGAGACGTTTCATGTCTATCGCATCTCTGATATGTGCTCCTTTTGCCTTAGTTACTTCATTTGGCTGAAAGAAAATAGTTTCGTGTGCCTCCCAAACAGGGAATAGCTTCTCGTATTTACCACCTTCTTCAAAAAGTGGCTTTAAATCATGTATTTTTTTCTCTAAAAACTTCTTCATTTTACTTACTTATGCTTTTAGCTGTTTCTCATTAATTCAATACCTTGTCTCAATATGGACTGAATTTCGTGCTTTGATGGATCAATGAACTCACAAAGGGCTAGGTCTTCTTCTGCTAATTCTAAAATACCTAGTGCTTCCATGTTTTCGTAATCCTCTGCCATAATTGCTTTTAACAAATAAGTAGGATAAATATCCATTGGCAATACAGCCTCAAATGACCCTGTATCAACAAAGTTTCTGTGTTCTCCATTGATATTAGTATTCAATACATACTCAGGTTTTTTGTCAACAAAGCCATCCAAGAACGAAAATAAACCTAACGCTCTGTGGAAACTTACTCTTTTCTTGTCAGGTGCAAACGACCCTAAAAAGATATGATCGTTACCTTCTGGAATCACAGAAACCATATTGTCATAGTATCCTATATAACCATCTTTCTCGATCTTTGTTCCTGTAAGAACGTTTCCAGAAATCACACGTATATTCTCTTGCTTTAAGTTATCTTGAAGATATTTTTTTACACATGCTCCTGTGTACGTTTTGTAGTACTGAGGTTTTTTTAATTCCGATCCAGCTACAGCGATTGTTTTCGAAGCATCGTATATTCCCTCAGAGAATAATTTACCTATTTGGATAACCGCAGATGCAGAACTTGTCCATATCAAATCACCTTTGGAGATCGGCTCTAACTTATTGATCTGTACACCTACGCAGGCAGCAGGGTGAGGCCCTTTGAATTTGTTTACTTCTGCATTTTGTATGTTTGTAAACATAGAAGATAGCTCTTCGTCAGCATTTACATTAATGTTTACTTTGCCAGAAGTAAGTTTTTTGAGAATTTGTATTCCTGTCTTGAAGTATTCTTCTTGACCTTTGTAGATCAAAGAAAAATCTGGAGCTAATGGAGCTGTATCAAAAGCAGAAACGTGGATAGATTTCGGTGTTTCTGTTGGGTCTGCAATAACAGCATATGGACGCTGTATGAGCGATGGCCATAAACCACTTTTGGTAATGTTGTCTATAACCTCTTCTCTGCTAAGTCCCAAAATGTCAGATGGGCTGTACTTCGTAAAGGACTCATAAGAAATAGACTTGTCTGCCAAGATAATTATTTCTTCTAATCTACGCTTTTCACCTCTTTTGATTTTGGCTATTTCACCGCTTACAGGAGCAGTATATAACACTTTTTCTAGGCTTTTGTCATAGTAAAGAGGAGTACCAGCTTTCACATTTTCTCCTTCTTTGACTAATAGTTTGGGTTTTGAAAAACCCACAAAATCAGTAGGTTTGATAGCGAATGTTTCCGGTAAATCATTGTCAATGATCGTTTTACTGGCCTTACCGGCGAGGTTTATATTAAACCCTTTTTTAATCTGGATTGTCTTTGACATACTTTATGGCAATAATAAAAGCTGGGCAAATTTAGAATAAGAATAACCAATTCACAATAAACAGTGATATATTTTTAATCCATTAACTATTATATATGAACTTTTGTTTATATAACGTTGAGAAAGCCTTGCCAGTAACCAAACTTCTTAGAATTCAAAAAAAGCCGAATGACGAAAACACAAATAGCAAATCACAAAAATGAAAAGTATCTCATTTGTTATTTTTTATTTGTGTTTTATGAAATATACTGGTTATCAACAAGATACATCTTTGCTAATATATATAGTTGAGTCCTTATGTACTTTTTTGTTTCCACAAATCAATTACAAAGCTTACTTGCTCTTCTATAGTTCTGTCAGTAGTATTGAGTACGATAGCATCTTCTGCTTTTGTGAGAGGGTTATCCTTTCTGTGCGTATCGATATGATCTCTTTTTTTGAGGTTTTCTAATATTTCGTCTAAGTCAACTACTTTGTCACGGTTCAGCAATTCTTGCTGTCTTCGGTATGCCCTAATATTTATATCCGCTTCCATAAATACTTTGAGCTCAGCATAAGGGAAAATATGAGTACCTATGTCTCTACCGTCCATGACGATAGCCTTTTTTTTGCCCATCTTTTGTTGTTGCTCACCTAGTTTATCCCTCACCGCCTTTAGTGCAGCTACTTCACTCACTTTTTGCGTTACGCGCATAGTCCTTATCTGATCTTCTACATTGATGCCATTGAGGTAAGTTTCTGATGCGCCATTCTTTTCGTTGAAACGAAAGCTTATTTCAATATCTTCTAGCGATTTTGATACCGCTTTAGGGTCAGTGATTTTGATGTAATTATCTAAAAAATATAAAGCAACAGCCCTATACATAGCGCCACTGTCTATATAACTATAGCCTATACTTGCTGCTACAGCTTTGGCTGTAGTACTTTTGCCACAGGCAGAGTAGCCATCTATGGCGATAATAATTTTTTTGTTTTCCAAAGGAATAAATGTGTTGTACCTAATAGGGTAAAGGTAAACAATAAAAGAAAGCTTTGCATAACCAAGTACAAAATTTAGAACTTTAATCTTACACTTTGCCCATCACGGTTCTTTTTGCTTAATTTTAAGAGTAGAAAATAGGAAAGAAAAATCTAGGGGCACAATAATAACAAAAATGAACATAGCATACGCATATACAATTCTTTATGTCGTGAATGTGGTAGAGACTATAGCATTCTATAAAGCCGCATTTGGGTTTGAACAAAAATTTTTAACACCAGAAAATGACTACGGTGAGTTACTATCGGGCAGTACTACAATCGCATTTGCTAGTATTGAGCTTGGTCATTCAAATTTTAAAAACGGCTTTTTGGAAAGTAAACGAACGAACAAGCCATTCGGAATAGAATTAGCTTTTACAACATCGGAAGTAGAGAAAGTAATAGAAAATTCCGTTAAAAATGGGGCTGAACTGTTAGAAGAAACCGTTACAAAACCTTGGGGTCAAAAAGTGGGCTATATAAGAGACAACAATGGTTTTATAATTGAAATTTGTACACCCATTCAAGCTCAGGACTAGAAGAAAAGTGAATTTTTTCTTCATAAGAAGGGTGAAAATAGTTGTAGAAGGCTCGCGATGACTCACGACCTTAGTTTATCCTAAAACTTGTTATAGTCTGTCTCGCTAGCTTTGATAGTTATTGAGTTATGGGTTATGAATTATGTGTGATGAGTTTTTACAGTGATTAGTGATTAATAAAAAGCTCATGGAATGGACTCGTTAATACTAGATACCAGATACTAGCGACTAGATACTCGATAGAGCTAGATTTTATTCCACGAAAGTGGCGTAGTGTAATTAATAATGTATAATGAAGAATTAATAATTGTGTGTAGTGTGGATTGAGAGGGTAGAGCTTTATAGGAATTAAAAAATTAAACAGTTAAGAAATGAAGGGGGCTTTTTAGTGATTAGTGATTAATAAAAAGCTCATGGAATGGACTCGTTAATACTAGATACCAGATACTAGCGACTAGATACTCGATAGAGCTAGATTATATTCCACGAAAGTGGCTTTATTTAATTAATAATGAAGAATGTATAATTAATAATGGGGTGTTGTGCGGATTGGAAGGGTAGAGCTTTATTGAATTAAAAAATTAAACAATTAAGAAATGAAGGAGGTTTTTAGTAGTTAATTGGGTGATGGGTTATGAATTATGTGTGATTAGTTTTTTAGTGATTAGCAATTTACGGTTACTGGTTAATAAACTTTGGACTTTGTACTAATGACTTAGTACTCAAAAAGCGCATACTATCTACCATTTACTTATAGTGATACAAACGCAATAAACGCTATCTGGCTCGTTAAATACCTCGTATTAACGATTAATTAAAAACGTGATGTATAATTTTTCTTTTTTGATGAATTTGAATCCTCTTTTAAAATAGGTTTTGCCTAAGTTGCAAACGTTTAAATGAGCAATCAATACAAGAAGTGATTTTTGATTGCTTTAGTAGTCGTCTATTCTAAAAATTAGTTTACTTATGAAAAAAAAATATTTGAATATCTTCCTTCTTCTTCTTATTTGTTCTACTCCTTTGTATGCAAAAAAATCATCTCTGCCCAATGTGATAGTGATTTATGCCGATGACCTTGGTTATGGTGATTTGAGCTGTCAAGGAGCTATCAAAGTGCAAACGCCAAATATAGATAAACTGGCTGCTGAGGGTATAAAGTTTTCTGATGCACACTCTGCTTCGGCAGTATGTACTCCCTCTCGTTACGCTCTCTTGACAGGTGAGTATCCCTATAAAGGAAATAATGGAACAGGTTTCTGGGGGCCTCTTAGCCCAAAATCGCCTCTCATCATTAGTCAAGAAACGCTTACCCTAGGAAAAGTATTTCAAAACAAGGGCTATGCTACTGCTTGTCTAGGAAAATGGCACTTAGGATTTGGAGACGATAAATTTAATCAATGGCAAATGCCTCTCAAATCAGGTCCAAACCAAGTAGGTTTTGATTATTACTGGGGTGTACCTTTGGTAAACAGTTTTGCTCCTTATGTATATGTAGAAAATGATATGATCGTAGGGTATGACGAAAAAGATCCTATGGTTTTTTTGGGCTATGGTAAAGAAAAAAATACTTCTATACCTCCAACGCCAACGATCAGAGTCAATGAAAAAGCAGGTAATTGTTTTGCTGGTGCTACCAAGGCGCACGAGATATATGATGATTATAAAACGGGGACACTAATTACAGAGAAAGCTGTCAACTGGATTACTGAGCATAAAAAAGACCCTTTCTTTTTATACTTTGCTACAACGAATATCCATCATCCTTTTACTCCTGCAAAACGTTTTATTGGCACGAGCCAAGCAGGCTTGTATGGGGATTTTATTCATGAGCTAGACTGGATGGTAGGTGAGATCGTAAACACATTAGAAAAAAATAAATTGACAGATAATACCCTCATCATTTTTACAAGTGATAATGGAGGTATGCTCAACAATGGAGGGCAAAAGGCTGTGAAATTAGGGCACAAAATGAATGGCGATCTTCTAGGGTTCAAATTTGGAGTATGGGAAGGAGGGCATCGTATCCCTTTCATTGCCAAATGGCCAAAAAAGATACCTGCCAATACAGTGTCTGACCAACTTATTTGTAGTATGGATTTGTTATCTGCCTTTGTACACCTTACCAAACAAGAAAAAGAGCTTTCGCTTGAAGGAAAAGATTGTAAAAATATTTTACCTCTGTTGTTAGGCGAAACGACCGATGCTGTTCGCGATGAGTTAGTATTATCTCCAAGCAAATCTTCACACTTATCATTACGCAAAGGAAATTGGGTCTATATTCCAGCGCAAGGAAGCGGAGGTTTTGCCGGCAGAAATGGAGGGCCTGAGGCGGTTAAGTTTATAGGAGGGGAAAACAGTGATCTTGAAGACGGTAAAATACTTCCTACTGCTCCTAAGGCACAATTGTATAACTTAGAAAACGATAGAAATCAACGATCAAATGTTTACAATAAATATCCAGAAGTTGTAAAAGAGATGGAAAAGACCTTAAGTCATTATAAAAATGCTAAACCTAGCGCTCACTGATATAACCTACTAGATTATACAAAACTTCAGTTTTGCCAAGCATTTTATAAAGCTTGGCAATTTTTCTAAGATCACGAACTAGTATTATTTTTCTCTTTGAAGACAGAAGTGATTTCGTCAAGCTTTTTTACTTTGTATTCAAAATCTCCTTTGAGCTGATCTCTCACACCTTTAAGTTTTTCTAGTAAGATATCCACTTCGTCAGGAAGTACATCTTCTAACATTTCTCTTATTCTTTTGGTAAGGGTAGGGGACTTACCGTTAGACGAGATAGCAATCTTTAAATCTCCTTTTTTGA
This sequence comes from Cytophagales bacterium, assembly GCA_011524675.1. Taxonomy (GTDB): domain Bacteria; phylum Bacteroidota; class Bacteroidia; order Cytophagales; family JAAEPT01; genus WTJX01. Next base: position 3,725 of record WTJX01000746.1, on the reverse strand, counting down.
CCACAGAACTCAAGTAGAAATCGCAACTATCGGGTGTGTCTGCTACATTTACGATGACTTTTTTCTTCTTGGCTAAGCGTCTTACTTCTTGGTTAAGCTCAGGTATAGCCGTCGCAGCGATCACCAAATCTTTACCTTTCAAATCTCTTCTATGAAACTTTTTGTGTATCAATCGTATGTTTTGTGGATACTTCTGAGCCAAATCAACGATTTCTTTTTTGATCTCAGGAGCGACTAAGGTAATATTGGCGTTATCTGCATGACGAAACATCATCCCCAGTTTTTCCCATCCTACTTCTCCACCACCTACAATGAGCGTTTGTAATTTGTCCAACTTAAAAAAGACAGGGAATAATTGATTTCCTTTTGTTTCTGACATAATAGGTGGTTTACCGAATGGATACTATTTTTTTATTTTTTCCCTTACGGGGAATAAAATCAAGCGTCAATCTAAGCAATTGCTTACTTCAATAAAAAAGCTTTAAAGTCTTCAAAATTTGTTGACATTTTGATCGCAACCTTTTCTTTTTTGATAATTTCTTGTAGGCTAGTAGGCATTTCTGGAGCTACGCCAATGACAGGCTCTACCACATCACTAAACTTTGAAGGGTGAGCAGTAGCAAGTACTACCGTATTGATGTCTTCTTTTTCTTCTCTAAGGTAAGCTTGCACACCCAAATAGCCTACTGCAGTATGAGGACACAGTACATAATCATAATCATGATATACCTCTGTGATCGCTAACTTAGTTTCTTCATCATCAAAGGCAAAACCAGCAATCATTTGTTTTACCTCCTCATATTCATTTCCAAACAATGCTACCATACGCGGAAAATTACTTGGATTGCCAACATCCATGGCATTGGAAATGGTAGGAACAGAAGCTTTCGCGTTGAATGTACCAGAGTTGATGTATTCTGGTACGATGTCATTGGCATTGGTAGCCGCAATGAAATGTTTTACAGGTAAGCCCATCTTGTAGGCAATCAGTCCCCCACAAAGGTTTCCAAAGTTACCGCTTGGCGTACAAAAGACTAAAGGTTTTTTTGTACTTGCTAATTGTGCATATGCCCAAAAATAATAAAAAGACTGAGGGATCAATCTCGCAATATTGATAGAGTTGGCAGAACTCAAATTCATTTGTGTCGTTAGCTCTTTGTCCAAGAAAGCCGTTTTTACCAATTTTTGACAATCATCAAAGACACCATCCACCTCCAAGGCAGTTATATTTTGTCCTAAAGTAGTCAACTGCTTTTCTTGATTGACACTTACTTTACCGCTAGGGTATAATATGGTTACTTCTATGCCTTTTGCTCCTAAGAAACCTTGGGCTACTGCGCTACCTGTATCACCAGATGTGGCTACAAGAATATTGATATGCTTACTTTCTTTTTGCAAGAAGTAAGACATTACACGCGCCATAAAGCGCGCACCAAAGTCCTTAAATGCCAAAGATGGTCCTTGAAACAACTCTAGCACATGTGTATTTTCGTTTAGTTCAATGAGAGGAACTTCAAAATTCATTGAATCATTGATGATCGCTTTGATATCTTCGGCAGGAATCTCATCACCAATCAAGGTATTGGTAACTTCAAAGGCGATCTCTTGAAAACTTAGCTCATGTATTTTTTCAAAAAACGAGGCAGGAAGACGTGGGATGTGAGTAGGCATATACAAACCATTGTCATCTGGTAAACCTTTAAAAACCGCTTCTTGGAAAGAAACCTCTGCTACTTTCCCTTTGGTACTGTATAATCTCATCTTTTATTTTATTGAAGTATCAAACGCATTCAAAACATCTATCTAGCCCACATTGTCATGATAAGGCTTACTGTTCTTGCGCGAACAAAATTAGAAAAAGTATTCAGTTTTTTAAAGATCAACATTTAAAAGTTGTATAACGCTGAATAGTACGAAGCATAAAGTACCAAGTACCACGATAAGGAAAGCATTCTTTGTACCTTGTACTTAATGCAGACTTTTGTAAAAAGCAGAATAATCAAACTTTAATGTAAACTAGCTTCTTATCTACTATATTATTGGATATGTCTAAATGTCAAATTCATCCTTTCGCCTACAGGCAGAGAAGTTTTTGGTAATTGATGTTTCCAATAATGCTGAATACTACCTTTCATCAATACTAAACTGCCTCCCTCTAGCCATAGGTTACGTTTTGCTTGCTTATCTGTACAATGCTTGAAAGAAAACTTACGTGTAGCTCCTAGATTGATGGAAGCAATCGCAGGTTCAGCTCCTAACTCACGTTCATTATCTTGATGCCAACCCATACTGTCTTTTCCATCACGATAAAAATTGAGCAATACACTATTAAACTTTAATTTATGTTCACGTTCAAGCCTTGCTATCAAGTTCAACAGCACAGTGGGGTAAGGCTTCGGAGGATGTGGTACAGATGAGTAAGTATAGGTCTTAGTACCATAATAGGATGTAAGTCGTGGAGACTTTACATTTTTACCAAAGATTTTTATTTCTTCTTGCTCCCATGAAGAACATACTTTTAGCTCATCAAACAAATATTTCTCTGCTTCTTTCGTTAAGAAATTAGGATAGTAATAAAGTTCACCGTCCTTTGGCAATAGGTTTTGTTTATCCATATTCGGAAATAGTTGCATGATAAACTAGTGTTTTTCTACTAAAGAAATTACAAATAAGAAGCGTTTATGTTTCAGGGATTCCGGGTTTAAAAATAAAAAGTCAAAAAACAATAAGTTTTGAGGGAAGTCTTCCTTCATTTTTCCTAAAAAGTATAACTTTTAGGAAAGAAAGGGGTTTAAATGATAGAAAAGGAAGACTTCCCTAGTTAAAAGCGGAATCCCTGACAACGATTTACGATTTTAAAACTTACGGACGTATTGACTTAAAGACTTAAAGACGTGAATGGCTGGATTTTATTCCACGAAAGTGGTGTTTTTTTTATTATAAACTATTTTTTTAAATTTTAATATGTATAAATCTTCTAAGGTACGCCTAAACAGAATGTTTGGCAAGTCGGGTAAATGTTTAGATGTAGCCATAGATCATGGTGTTTTTAATGAATATAGTTTTTTGGATGGCTTGGAAAGTATAGATAAGGTAGTAGATCAATTGATAGAAGCTGGACCTAATGCTATTCAGACAAACTATGGTCAGAGTGATGTATTACAAACCAAAGCAGGGAAGGACAAGCCTGCTCTAGTAATGAGGGTGGATGTAGGTAATCCGTATAATGCACAGACGCATAAGGTGATGTTTAGTGCCTTACAAAATGAAAACGAACCTTTACTGGAAGCTATACGTATGGATGCAGCATGTGTAGTGTGCAATCTATTGTTATTGCCTGGTGAGCCAGACTTGCATCGATTGAGTATCAAGAATATAAGCAGAATACGCTCTGAATGTGATAAGTATGGTATGCCTTTGATGATAGAACCTTTGGTGATGAAAGCGCATGATGCTAGAGGAGGCTATCAGGTAGATGGTACTAAAGAACTTATAGTGCCACTGGTAAGGCAGGCGAGAGAGCTAGGAGCGGACATTATAAAGGCTGACCCTACTGAGCATGTAGAAGACTACCACGAAGTGATAGAAGCAGCTAGATGTCCTGTTTTGGTAAGAGGTGGTGGTAAGGCAGATTTGAGACAGATATTCCAAAAAAGCTATGATTTTTTACAGCAAGGAGCCAAAGGGCTTGTGTATGGAAGAAACATATATCAACATCCCAATCC
>WTJX01000595.1:752-2919 GCA_011524675.1 Cytophagales bacterium | reverse complement strand
CTTTAGTACGGTAGCCGTAGCCCAAGGTATGCCTTTTCACGCTTCTATTGCCTCAGCCAAAGCAGCAGTAGAAGGACTCACTAAATCATTAGCAGCAGAGCTAGCACCTACAGTTCGTGTCAACTGTATTGCCCCTACCATCACAGCTACTGAATTAGCAGCTAATATTTTAAAAAATGAAAAAATGAAGGAAAATGCTATCAACAGACATCCACTCAAAAAAATCCTTGATCCATCGGATGTTGCTTCCTTAGCTAACTTTCTTATTCATGAAAAAAGTATGACAGGACAGGTATTAGGTGTTGATGCTGGTTTGTCATCATTAAAAATATAGTACAATGGAGCATATTACATTAAAAGACATTGAGCAGATGGAAAAAATATTCCGTCTTAACCTTATCAATAGCGTTACAGGCTTTAAGTCTGCCAACCTTATTGCTACAAGCTCAGAAGAAGGCATAACCAATGTGGCTGTATTTAGCTCTATTACACATTTAGGTTCTAACCCACCCTTTATCGGCTTTGTGCTTAGACCTACTACTGTGCCAAGGCATACGTACAAAAACATTAAAGATACAGGCATCTATACCATAAACCATATACACCAAGGCATCACAGACAAAGCCCACTATAGCTCTGCAAAACATGAGAACTCAGAGTTTGAAGCTTGCCAACTAAATGAAGAATATATTGAAGGCTTTGCTGCTCCCTTTGTCAAAGAAAGCCATATCAAACTTGGCATGAGCTTCCAAGAAGAAATACCTATACCATCCAATGATACACTATTAATTGTTGGTAAGGTAGAACACATTGTTCTTGACAAAAAGTATATTGCAAAAGATGGACAAATAGACCTTGATTTAGCAGAAACTGTCGCAATTTCTGGTCTGAACAACTACCACAAAACAGCAATACAAGGGTCTTATGCCTATGCAAGAGTTGGAGATTTTCCTAAGAATGTAAGAAACTAAAACTCTACACGTGGTTTACAGAATAGATGCCTCAAACTATGCCTTAATGGCATAGTTCTTAACCCTTTGACTTCCCTAACGCATAAAAAATAAAATTTAGTTTTAACTTCGTAAACTAAAACTAGGTACAAAACGCTTTTAGGGAAATGAAATTTTTAATCATCCAAACTGCTTTCATTGGAGATGTAGTATTAGCCACGTCTTTGATAGAAAAACTTAAGGTTACTTTTCCCGATAGTACAATAGATTTTCTATTACGCAAAGGAAATGAATCCTTGTTCGTAAATCATCCATACCTAAACCAACTCATCATATTTGATAAAAAAGAAAAAAAACATAAAAGTATTCTGAAAAGTATCAGAAAAATACGCTCAGAGAAATACGATTATGTTGTGAATGTGCAACGCTTTTTTACTACTGGCTTACTTACTGCCTTCTCTGGGGCAAAAGAAAAGATTGGTTTTAAGAAAAACCCTTTATCATTTTTATTTACTAAAAAAATCAATCATAGCATTGATAAAAAAGGGACTCATGAAGTAGAAAGAAATTTATCCTTAATAGCACACCTTACTCATGATAAGACCGTAAGCAAACCTAAACTTTATCCTTCAAGCAAAGATTTTGATACGCTTCCCTCCTACCCTTATGTTTGTATTGCTCCCTCCTCTGTATGGTTTACGAAACAACTACCCAAAGAAAAATGGGTAAAACTTATAAAAGACATTCCTAGTAAGTATAAGGTTTTTTTACTCGGTGGAAAAGAAGATGTTTTACTTTGTGAAGAAATAAGAACACATACATCTGGCGATAGGGTCGTCAATTATGCAGGAAAATTAAGTTTTCTTGCTTCAGCTGCCTTGATGAGTAAAGCCAACATGAATTATACCAATGATTCTGCGCCTTTGCACTTTGCTTCTGCTATGAACGCACCTATCACCGCTATTTTTTGTTCTACTGTACCCTATTTTGGTTTCGGGCCGCTATCTGATGAGTCACACATCGTAGAAACAAAGAAAGAATTGAGTTGCAGACCCTGTGGACTCCATGGCAAGAAAAAGTGTCCTCAGGAGCATTTTGATTGTAGCAATGTAGAGTTAAAGTATAAATAGTCAGACAAAAATATTAACAAAAGATAAACCATGGTACAAAGCTACCGCTAAGATCAAAGGAAAAAGCATTACCTAAACTGCCACAGC
>WTJX01000595.1:0-742 GCA_011524675.1 Cytophagales bacterium | reverse complement strand
TTAAAGTATAAGTAATTAGGAGTAAATCTAATAAGAAAATTTGAAGACAGAGAAAAAAATATAGGATTGCTAAAATAAAAAGTAAGTATGAGAATAATTCCCTGTAACGACTTTATTGAAGCCGAAGCAAATTTTATGCTTTCTCATAAAGTTATATTAAAAATGCGTGATTTTATAATTGATTTTATCACTAAGCCATATAAGCTTGCTAGTATAGCTTATGATTGGAGACTTGACATTAATATTACAGTATCAAAAAAAGTGAAAGAGTTGATATTTAAAGATATTTGGATTGATAAAAATACAAGGTATATGATTATACTGCCGTTACTCCTCTTTCTCCTCGTCTTATTCCATTTATAGACGGTATTGAAGAATACATTAATATTTTTGCTATTGCTCTGCCTCACGCATTATCTCAGTTAGATATCCATGTTAAACCAAAGGACATTGATAAAATGACTAATGCTATGAAAGAAGAAATGCTAGATAATCCATACTATTTGGTAGAAAATGAGATTGATAAAAATAGTAACCCTTGGGAAATAGATTTTCACTAGGCTTTTTGTAAAGCCTTTTCCAAAACAATCATCCTATTAATGTATTCTTTATCTTCCAAACAATACTCTCCCCAAAGTTTTTGTCTAGCTAGTGCTATTTGAATATAAGGTTTACTATTTGCATCAATAACACCTTCATCAACAAGCTGCCCAAAACCAGTAGCTATAATACTAACATCGAG
>WTJX01000218.1 GCA_011524675.1 Cytophagales bacterium | reverse complement strand
TGTACGAAGATGGTACTATTTCACCTTATACACTTAAGCTGTTGAAAGAGTTTAATGAAAAAGTGAATTAACATAGCACAAAGGATGATAAGGTTTTAGGACATGAACCATAATGAAAACGTCTTAAACATAAAAAATGCTAAGAAGCCCATGAAGTCATAATTTATGGGCTTTTTTTGTGTAATATTGTGTTATTTATTTTGTATATCTACAATTAAAAACATGGATAGAGAGCAAAAAAAGGAGCTAAACGATATTTTATTTGAAGCATTCTATGACAATAAATCATTGAATTATGTCGTAAAGCAGGATAAGAAAAAGGATAAGAGATTAAAAACACTAATCAATTACTCGATATTCATGGGAGAGGAGTTTGGAAAAATATACTACACTGAAAAATCCTGCGCCATCCTGTTATATCCAGAAAAAAAGAAAGTTACATTAAAATCAATTCTCTGGGATTTGAAATTAGCTGTTTTGGTTATAGGTATTAGTAATATAGCCAAAGTTCTAAGGAAAGAAAAAATACTCAAAAGCCATCATCCAACCAAACAGTTCATTCATCTATGGTATATAGCAACAAAAGAAAAAGGGAAAGGAAACGGTTCTAAGCTTTTGAGTAGGATAGTATCAGAACATAAAGGCAAGAAAGTCTATTTAGAAACTTCAAATAATAGAAACCTGAATTTTTATCAAAAAAACGGCTTCGAAATCATTAACATGATTCCTAAAAGTGAAATAAGCTATGACCTGTATCTGTTTTCAAACTAAGCGAATAAGTGTTTTTGTAAAGCTTTATTCATAAAACAGCTTTATCTCAACCCTTCTATTTTTTTGATGTTGTTCTTCTGTACATTCTTCGCATTGACAATCAATATAAGGCTGTATAGCGCCCATGCCTTTACTCATAAGTTGTGTGTCTGCTAAACCATATTTTTTCAATACTTCTACGACTACTTTTGCTCTATCGAGTGAGAGCTTTTGATTGTACTCATCTGAACCCAAACAGTCAGAGTGCCCTATAACCTCTATACGCTGAAAACCTTCAAGTGCTTGCAGCTCTTTGACAAGTTTTTGAAGTCTTTCGAGCGATAGGCTATCAAGGCTTGCGTCGTCTCTTCCAAAGTAAAAAGGAGACACTAAATAGTGGATTAGGTGGTCATGATCTACCAAACTAGCGTGGAAGAGTGCATCGTGTGCATGTAGGTTATTTACTTCTATGGTATTGTGTATCTTTCGTTCCTCAGAATAAAGCTCATAAGGATCAGAAACCGAAACTTCTGAGCATTGGGCATCATTTTCTACTATCCCCATGACAGTATAGACACCAGCCTTAGCTACTTTCAAAAAAGGCTCGTCCTTAGTTGTTATCAGTTCATCATCCAAAAACCATTTGAAACTACGATAACCTTCATGATTGATGATATGCAGTACGGTAGTATCATATGGAGATAAAAAATCATTCCCTTTGTTGATGAGGATAGGTCCTCTAGCATGCCCAGACAAATAGCTTGCTGCGCCCAAATATGCAGAGTGGTAGCATAGACCAGCATTGATAGTTCCTGTAGAGTGTATGGATACATCATTGACGTATGTAGGTAAATTGTACTTGTAGGTAACCCATTGCGAACGTTCTTTGGAAGTTACGTTTGATTTTGTGTCGTTTGCCTTAAACAAGAGTTCGTTTCTATCTACATCTATTATACGCACTTCTTGACCTGTCTGAGCAATAATCTGTAGTACTACAGAATCTGCCACAAGCTTGATGTCTGTGATCCTTACCATATTATTGTATGAACAAGGAATAATAGGGGGGATGAGGTTGAGCCCAGCAGTCATAAGCCCTTGTGCTCCTGCCGTATTTTGATATACATAGATAGGTTCTGAGGAGGTAATGTGTAAGTTTTCGTCTAGTGTATAATCCTCGCCCTTCAAACTAAGTACCTCTCCTGCATCTATACTTTTTTTATATTTCTTTCCGTTAATAGATATAGTAGTACCGTCTTTGGTAGCTATCAAAACAGGTTTTTCTAGTTCGTTTACTCCCTCACCTTTGATGAACAAATACTCTTTGCCCAACATTCTCTCTGGTATGATCTGGTCAAAGCCAATGTCATGGTCTAGGCTCGTGTGAGGTGCTCTTGCTAGCCATGAGCCCGTATTCACGGCGATAGGTTTGGTCGCCGTAATATGTGCCCCCATGAGACTGTTGGCATCAGTGTATAAATCATCTGAATGTACCGCCACCACATAAGACTCACCTTTGTTCAATACAAAATGTACATATTCACCTTCCTTGGTAACGGCTTTCTCTCCTTTGGCAAAAAAAATCCCTTTGGCTATGTCTGAGATAAATACGTGTGTATCGTCTTGTGTAGCCATGACGGCACAAAAGTTTGAACATGTGTTACATGTATGATCTTCATCATAAGAAAATAAAAAACCTAGCCTAAAACGTTTACCAAGGGCATACCTTCCTTTGGAAGTCAAGGCTGCGCCTTGGTGCTTAGCTCTGTGACGTATGGCAGCAAAGAAAGGTGAGCTAGCTTTGAGGTGTAGCCCTTCGCGGATGAGTACGGTATTGAGCTTGCGAGTAGGTATGATGCCTATCGCTTGTTGTCCGTAGCCCAAATTATATTTGTACGGGTGTTGCTGAGATATCTTGACAGAGTCTATCAATACATTTCCTTCAAATATACTGACATAAAAATTTTCTTCCACATTGGTAGCTAGCACAAGGTAGTGCGCCCCACAGTGGTCTGCCAAGGCTATGCGAGAATATAAAGGAGGAATAAAATGTTCTACATCCAACTGCGCCCTGCCTTTGGGAAGAAAAGAAGTAAGAAGGATCAGAAAAAAGAAGATTCTTTTCATAAAGATTTTTCAACGACTACTTGCAATGGTGACGCTCTTAGTTAT
>WTJX01000327.1 GCA_011524675.1 Cytophagales bacterium | reverse complement strand
CAATCAGGTAAAAAATCTAGATTTTTCGCTTCAAACATAAAAGTTTAAATCACTTTGATGAGATGAATTAAAATAGCCGTTTTTTATTATAAGTATTTTTGGACGACTATTTAACCTTTTTATATACACTATTATGAGCCAAGCATTAGAAAAACAGTTTCAAGAAGTAAGTGTCGCTAGCAGAAGTTTGGCAATACTTGAAGATAAAAAAATCAATGAAGTGCTGCATGATTTGGCACAAGAAGCCGAGCAGCATATAGACTATCTTTTAGAAGAAAATGTTAAAGACTTAAATCGTATGTCCGAAAACGATCCTAAGTACGATCGTTTGAAGCTTACCGAAGACCGTATCAAAGCCATAGCACAAGACATCAAGAATGTAGCTATGATGGACTCACCACTAGGTAAACAATTGATGAGTAAAGTCTCTGTAACAGGTTTGCAGATAGAAAAGATAAGTGTACCTCTTGGAGTAATAGGCGTTATTTATGAAGCTAGACCCAATGTAACTTTTGATGTCTTTTCTCTTTGTCTTAAGTCTTGCAATGCCTGTATTTTGAAGGGTGGGAGTGATGCAGAGTTTTCAAATTTGGCCATCATTAGTATTATTCATAAAGTACTTGAGCGTCATGGATTAAGTCAATATTTAGCATGTTTGCTACCTGCCGACCGTTCCGCTACAAAAGCATTATTAGAAGCAGTAAATTATGTTGATATCATCATTCCTAGAGGAAGTCAACGACTTATAGACTATGTGAGAGAAAACTCAAAAGTACCTACCATAGAAACAGGAGCGGGGATAGTTCATACTTACTATGATGAATTTGCAGATCTTGACAAAGGTAAAGAGATCGTTTTTAATGCCAAAACAAGAAGGGTAAGTGTATGTAATGCTTTAGATTGCTTGGTGATACATTCTTCTAGAGTAGCAGACATAACCATCATAGCTCAAAAATTAGCCGAGAAAAATGTAGTACTTCATGCAGATAAGCCATCCTTTGAGCAACTGAAAGGAAACTATCCATCAGACTTATTATTCATAGCCGAAGAGCATCATTTCGGTACAGAGTTTTTATCGCATAAAATGTCGATCAAAACAGTCAATAGTTTGAAAGAAGCCTTGGATCATATAGCTACCTATAGCTCAAAGCATAGTGAGTCTATTGTATCAGAAAATAAAGATGTAGTAGATTTATTTTTGAAGTCTGTAGATGCTGCTGCCGTATATGCCAATACTTCTACAGCCTTTACCGATGGGGCGCAGTTTGGCTTAGGAGCAGAAATAGGTATAAGTACGCAAAAACTTCATGCTAGAGGTCCTATGGCACTAGATGAATTGACAAGCTATAAATGGATCGTGAAAAGCGACGGACTTGTAAGAGCTTAGTCCTTTGTTCTCAAAACATAAAAAAAGCCTAGTAGAATAATCTATTAGGCTTTTTTGTTTTCATCTTATTGAATAGGTAGAAAGTAGGAACTATATATTGCTAAACAATTTCAGTAGTAGAAGGCTTTGCATAACTAAGGTTTTGTGCTTAGTCAAGGCTTTCAATAGTTTAAAACCGCAGTTTACTGATTGTAAATGAGGATTTTAAAATGTTGTATAACGCTGAATAAGTGCAAAAGATGGTTTTGCAAAGCCTTCTAGTAGTATTAACGACCTTCATGATAATACCCCTCTTCTGCATAAGCTGCTACTTCAGCCTCATGGTTTTTTCGTGCTTTCTTCATCAAGTAACCTTGTACTATTTTTTCTATAGGCATAATCAGTAAAGCAAGTACACCTTTGACACCTAGACTTACCCAGTTGACTCTATGGTTGCCAAAGTCGTACTCTCCAAAATGGTCTACAGCATACTTATCAATAATAGGCTCTAAGATACCTTCTGTAAGGATAAACAATACTACGGTAATGATTAGGGTAATGGTTGTTGCTCTTCTACCGATTCTAGTTCTAGTGAGTTCTTCAATATAGTTTTGAAGCTGTACGTTTCTATCTTCAAGAGTCAAGTTAGTTTTATCTAACTTTTTTTGAAGACGATCACTTACTTTGGTGATGAGTATTTGTTGATTTAATAAGTCTTTATAAGATTTGGACAAGGAAATCAGTTCTACTTGGACTTGATTTGAATCAATCCCACTATTAGAATTTAGAAACTCTTCTGTATGCTTTAGGTGAGCGGTTTCTTTCTCGAATAATTTTTGGTATTTTGAGTTCCTTGCAGACATAATTTTTTGAATGAACTTATTCTAAGTTAATCATTTTAATCTTCTATAACAATAAAATCAAAGTTGATATCAATCAAATCTTGATAATCTTCACCAGACTCCAACATGTCATCATCTTCTTCATCATAGTACCATTTGACAAATACTTTGTTTCCAGAAGTATGTATTTTTTCTAATTTTTTGAGTACGTCTAATATACACTTGGATGAACTAGTGTTGAAGTAATCTAAGTGAAAACCTATCTCTGTTACATCATTTGGTTTTGCTGCATACACATCCAACCAATTATAGATGTCTTGAAAAAATGCTAATGAGTTTTCAGGTATTGATCTTCCTTTGAGCAATAAAACACCTTCTTCCCTGAAGTCCACTTCTGGGGTATGCTGTGTACCTTGTATAAAAAGATTTTCCATTGTTATATTTTTCTAGGTATTGAAATTTCTAGTACAAAAAAGGAGTAAGTATCATCAACTGGTCTAAAATCATATTCTAACTTTTGTCCAGATTTTTTGGCTATATCAATAAAGCCCAGGCCTCCGCCACCTTTTTCGCTGAAGATACCGTCATTTAAAACTTGTTTGTATAAACTTCTCAGGTCTTCTCTAGAGCCTTCTAAGTTGTTTATTTTGTCTAACCAACTTCTCAACTTAGAAACATTTGAAATCAGGATATGGTTTCCAGTGGATAGTCT
>WTJX01000402.1 GCA_011524675.1 Cytophagales bacterium | reverse complement strand
TTTTGCACTTATTCAGCGTTATACAATAGTTTAAAATCCTCATTTACAATCAGTAAACTGCGGTTTTAAACGATTGAAAGCCTTGACTAAGCATAAAATCTTAGTCATGCAAAGCCTTCTATAAAAGATATACGAAGATAAACAGCTTTTAACTTAATCTTATTTTTAAAGAAAAGCTTTTTTGACTTTCCACTAAAAACTTTAAGAAGGCTTTAACATTTAAGTTTGCTAGTAAATAAACAGCATATCCCTTTACTTACACAAACACATATCACCCCAAATAAAATTTCACTATATTAGAAACATAATTTAATTTTTACCTTGATAGAAAATTTCAGAAGATGACAGATCACGAACAACATGATAAGGAAGCAGAAGAAAACATTAAGAGAGTTGTAGAGGAACACGGTTGGTATGTATGTAAGTTTTTAGCGACAGATTACTTACCGTCTTTTTGTTATACAATCGGTCTATGGAAGAACTACCAACACCCTGAATTAATTTCATTTGGACTGACAACTGACACTCTTCATTCAATTTTGAATATTGGTGGAGACCTTGTTAGGAACGGTCAAAAATTGAAAGCAAATACCGAATATGATGACTTTTTTGAGCAAAGCTCAGCGATGATAATTGATGTTCATGAACGTAATCTGAAAGATTATTTTGGTTATGGAATTTGGTATAACGAAGGTGATTTTCCTGCTATGCAAATAATATGGAAAGATAGGTACGGGAAATTTCCATGGGAAAAACGTTTTGATAAAAACTTCATTCATTGGCAACCCTTACTTGATAGAAACTTTAATTTCAAATATCGAGAGGAAAAAAACTTAGGTGTTTTTACTACGAGACAGCACTTAGAACTTGGTGAACCAATAGTGAGAGTTTATCATGATAATGATGGTGATTGGCAGTTTCTGACAGGAAACCAAAAACTTGAAGACGCTAGAATTGTATCTCTTGAAGTGATGGTTCAAAGAGATAAAACGTTAAATGAACTTTTCAATCTTGAATATGGTGAATTTGCAGAACGGAATTCACCTTCTGATAAATGGATTAGAGGGAAAGAATAATAATAAGACTGTCCTTCAAAATGCTCATACGATCCTGTTTTACTGGATAGACTATTACGAATACGAAAAGTAAGTGCTTGGAAATGAGAAAAACTATTAGCAAACCAAATAAAACATACCTAAACACCTACTTACTTCACTCTAAAATAAACTGTAAATGAAAGTACAAGCTGCATTATTTTTAATTTCACTAACTATTCCCTTCGTAACCTTTGGTCAAAGCAATTCATTTGAAGTTAATGAGACTCTTTTTTCATTTAAGAAAGTAACGCTTGACTCTTGGGAGGAGAATAAAAATGTACAAGTAGCCTTATACCGCAACGGGAAAAAATTATTGACTCACACTCTCTTCCATCATGATGGAGACTGTAGTTCATATCAAGTTCAAATAGGGAATTATACGATAAAAGAAAACAAGATCATCTTTCATTCTTATTGGGCTGCAACAGATAGAATGCCAAGTTCTATTTTACCATTTGGATTTAGAGAACAAATATATACGGTCGATAGCTCAGGTATTGTAAGATTGACAGAAGCAAAAATTTACCTAGAGGAAATGATTTTTAGTGAATATGAAAGTTATATCGAAGATGGTGGATGGGGGCATAAGGGATTCAAATACCTAAATAAAACGCCTATAAATAAATATGAGGAAAGACTTTTAGCAGATTATATGAAAGGTATAGAAAAAGAATATAATGCCGATTTTGTATTAGGTAATAAAAAAAAGGACTTAGAAGGTCGTATCAGAAATAGCTTGAAAAAAGAGATTGAAGAACATACTGGAAAATGGGTTGGGGGTGAAATATATGGAAGAATAAAGAAATAAAACCGAAAGGATAACAGCCAAACAGAGATGTTATGTATAGCTTAGAAAGCTAACACAAATAAAACTTCACTATCTCCCGTATCACTTGACCTGTAATATCTGGAAATTGACGTACTATTTTTTTTTCACTATCGACCCAAGTTTGTAAGCGATGTAAGTGTTTGGCGTTTAGCTTTTTGATGATCGGTACTCCCATTTGTGCCATGGCAGTCGCATTGCAATATTGCTCATACTGTGCTTGCTGTGGCGTTACCATTAATTTCTTTCCTAGATACAACGCCTCTGAAGGCCCTTCAAAGCCTGCATTGCACAGTAGTCCTCTAGACTGTCGAAGGCTGCGAATGTACTCTTCATTATTTATTGGAAAGATGCTTACATTCGCTTGTTGGCGATGATGTTTAGCGTACTTTGAAAACACTTCCCAACAAGTGTTTTTTACCTGCGATAAAAGGGAAATAAGCTCTTGATCTCCATAAGAAGGTAAATAGACCGTATAATGCCCCTTATCTTCTACTACCGCCTCACGTATTTCTTTCCTAATGACAGGAGGGTATATATTGTCTGCATAAGTCTCAAAATGAAAGCCGTATTGCTCGCTTGAAGGCGCGTATTTTTTCAAAATAAAACTACCCAACGCACTTTTCTTTTTAGGCTTGGGAGCATTAGGGTGAATAACGGCTGACTGATGACTCAGCGCAATACACGGTATATTCTTCTTATAAGATGCCCATGCAGATACAGGCTCAAAATCATTGATTACTAACTTATATTCTTCTACAGGTACTTCTTTGATCTCTTTCCATAAGGTCACGAGTTTCGCTTCTTTGAGCGTTTTCAAAAAATCTACACCTCCCCTTTTATTTAAAATAAAGCTCAATCCTCTATAGCGATACTTCACCTCATAAGGCAGCAATATATCCGACTGATGCCCAGAGATAAGTATATCTACTTCACCATATTTTTGCAAGGCTGGAATAATATCTCTCGCTCTGCTGATATGCCCATTGCCTGTCCC
>WTJX01000716.1 GCA_011524675.1 Cytophagales bacterium | reverse complement strand
GTAACTAGCCAGACTGCGGGGGGAGTACATGGCTTCTATCCCTAACGCATAAAAAACGAACTTTAGTTTTAACTTCGTATAGTAGAATTAAATGATACAAAGGATAAAACCGCAAATAAAACAAAGACTGAAGCGTAAAGAAAATAAACGATAGTCTATTTTTTTTAACACTTCAGTCTCAACCTTTATTCTATGGAGCAAAAGACCTATTTAATAATAATCTTTCTGTAACTTGGGCTATTCACTCCCCTTAACAAATACATCCCATTGTTAAGGTCTGCAACGGATATTTTATCATGTCCTTGTATAGTAAATGATTTCACAACTTGACCATCATAAGAAACTAACTCCAAATCAGCATTCCTTCCCCCTAAATTGATCTCTAACTCTCCATTGGTTACAGGGTTGTTAATGATAGCATTTGTAGCAGACAACTCATTGGAAACATCAGAAATCACATTAATGGAATTAATATCTACAATATACTTGTCTAGTACAAAGGTACCATTTGTAACTACAAGCTTTACTGTATCTACTTGTCCTTCTACAAAAGTGAAAGAATTAGCAACATTTGTCACATCACTTAAGCCTGACCTAGAATGAGATTCGTACCTATTATATATAGTATAAGCCCCATCTGTACCATTATATGAAAGTACTCTGATAGAAACATTGAGCGTATCAACATTAGTATTATTACCAGACTCTGGCACTAATGAACTCACATTACATATAAAATAAGCGGTATCATTAATAGACAAACTATGAATAGGTCCTTGATTGACAACTTGTGATGAATAGGTAATGTTACCAGAATTATTCTCTACATGTGTAGATGGGTTAGAAACGCCATCAGCATATGGTGCTAAGTCAAACTGACCAAAAGTAGAGCTTACTATAAGTAAAAAGAAAAATAAATTGTATGTTCTCATAATTAAAATATTTAAATTTTGTTTGATGAACAATAATAAGTAATTGTACTTTATACGCAATGAAAATACGCGAAGATACATACTAGCTTAAAACATAGAACCGTATATACAATGGTAAAAGCTTGTATGTTATTGAGTTTAGAAACAACGTAAATGTGCGAGTTCATTTACACCATTACTATTAGATATAACAAGGACAGAAGTGGCTACTATAAATAAAGAAAATCAGTCCTTGATTTACATAAGGACTTAAATAAACTAGCCAAAAAAACTGTCGATAATAACAAAAGGGAAAATAAAGGGTAAAATTACCATAGCTGAAAACTCACGTTATGCCTGATGTAGAAACATAATATTAATACCAAATTATAATGTAGGCATAAAAACAAACCCGAACATTCACCACTATCTATTGAACATTCGCTAAAAAGAAAGGTGTATAAACAGAATTGATTATGTAACTTAGCCTTTTTTATTCGAAGTGAAGGAAATAAATTTTAAAAGCCCTAATAGCTAAGCTTTGTAAACATCATGCCTCATTATTTAATAATATTATTGACAACGTTATGCTATTGTAACATAGGTTACACACAAAAAATCATACCGCTAAAAGAAGACAGAGAAACGATCTTAATGCCACATACAGCCGTAGTAAAAGGTGGTTTTGAATTAAGAACTAATCATAATGTAAAGTTTTTGTATACTAAAAACTGGAAGTCAAAACAAGACAGCTTGATATGGCAAATAGCTGTCCCTAATGGATTGTCTGGTGATTATCTCGTTTATGCTTTAGTGAAAGGTGAAAACAGTTAACTTACTGTTAGTCTAGACAACGATAAACTCCTACGATATGAGCTTGATAATCCTTCGTTCAGTAAACTTAAAATAGGTACGCTAAGCTTAAGCGAAGGCAATCATACCCTAAAACTATACTCAGAAAGACCAAATGATAGCTTCATTCACTCGTTAGAACTAATAACGCCAAAAATTAAAGTAAAACAAGAAAGAAAAGTAAAGTCCTTACGATCAGATACAAAATGGATGAGAAAAGCAGGCTATGGCATAATGTTTCATTGGACAGCAGATTGCTACCCAGTAAAAGGAGATAGAAAAAAATATGAAGAAGCTGTAAATGAATTAAATACAGATAGCCTTGCAAAATATGTACATGATATGGGAGCTGGCTTTCTACTGTTTACGACCAGTCATGCACATTACCATATACCTGCACCTATAAAGTCTGTTGATGAAGTACATCATGGACACACAACTAAAAGAGACTTAATAGATGACCTTTATCATTCTCTTAATGTCTATGGCATCAAGCTTATATTATACTATCATCTAGGTCATAGTACCTATGCAGACCCTAAAGGTTGGTGGCAACACTCTGGCTATGACTTTGAAGAACCCGACGTTTTTTTTACCCATTGGAAAAAAATTGTTTCTGAAATGGGAACGCGTTACGGTAAAAAAATAGCTGGTTTTAGTTTTGATGATGGAATCGCCTACTATCCATTGAATCCCTCATTCTATGAATTAACCAAAGCAGCAAAGAGTGGCTACGCTGATAGGATAGTAAGTTATAATTCATGGTTATGTCCCAAAGTAACGGATTTTCAAGATTTTGTATTTGGTGAAACAGGCTTTAACAGTCTTAAGTCTCATATCTCTATAGTAGATGGAGAAGGAATAAGAACAGATAGAAAACAAAAAGATCTTCAAAGTCATGTGCTGACATACCTTGAAAATTCATGGGTTCACAATAAGAAAAACAAAGCCATTGACTATCCAAGATTTGATTATAAAAAGTTTAAAGACTACGCCATCAATGCTATACAATATGGCATAGTCCCTACGATTAACCTTAACATCACACAAGAAGGTATTATTGGAGATTCTTCTTTTTCATATATGAAACAGTTTAAAAAAGATTATGAAAGTATAAAAAAGAAAGAGAACAACTTAAAAGTTGAGCGTTAAATTAGC
>WTJX01000473.1 GCA_011524675.1 Cytophagales bacterium | reverse complement strand
GCTAGCAAAGGTAAAAATAAATGAGTTAATTTTTAGTATTTTAGCAACTTGTATAATCCTACTTTACGAAGTTAAAACCTAACTTGGATTTTTATGCGTTAGGGAGGGCTGAGCGTTAAAAACTACCCCACTAAGGCATAGTGTAGTGAAGAGCCAGTTTGAGGGTGAGGACTGGTAGGAAACGCCCTAATTTCTAAAAGTGTAGCTCCTTTATTATGTTTAGATATATCAAGTTAATTTTATTTTTCCTTTATTTTTCATCTCTAGCTCAAATAGAAAATGAAAAGTTTAAACCCTATCTTTTTATGGGGTACTCTGATGATATCCCCGAAACACACGTATATGGAGGCTTTCATTATACTACCATTCATGCTATCGTATCAGAGGACAATGTAGGTAGTTTTTTTCAAAGTGGTATGATGCACACATGGTATAAACCATCTAAGATTTATGACCTTAAAGATTATGCAAAAGATACTTATGGTTATCATACCATAGAAGGAGGAGCAGGCTATAAACCCTACCTTCATTTTCATAATTATTATACTCCTCAAAAGTTTACCATGGGAGGCGTAGCAGGAGGTTTTTACTCATTTTCTAATGGACCAAGTGCTGGTGCACCCAACTTTAAAAATTCTAAAAGTGAAAGCTTGGGGTGGGATGAGAATCGTGGGCGTTATGGAACGGCAGCACTAAGCAATCGTATATTGTTTCCTTTGGATGGTATTGGTTTTAAAGCGAAAAACCACAATAAGATGCTAGGCTATGGCTATTATGCTTTGCCCTTGACCGAACCCAAAAGTACCACTGCGGGTCAAAATATACCTACTGGCAATAAATGCTGGACGCTATTTTTAAATACTGAAAACTTTAGCGGTCCTGTAGCATTTTATACACCTTATTTTTGGTCTAAATATTCCTTGTCTAAAGCCACTACTAAGGCGAAATGCCTTGATAATAGTTTATTGAAATTGGCTCCCGTTTTTCAAAGAGAAACCAATAATTTACCTGCCAAAAAGTGGGTAGCTTCCAATGGAGATGTGTATTATAAATGTTCTCCAGTATTAATGCCCATAGATGAAGATACTATAGGACGTTTAGGCACCATGCCTATGAATATGGATAATACGATGTGGGATGCTATGAGCCGTTGGTTTCAAGGAGGGGCTGTGGCTAGTACAAACTTTAATGCTAAACAAGGGGCAATCCATATTAGAAAAAGCCTTTCTTTGAATACCTATTATAGATTCAATAATGCAATTAGAGTTAGAACGTCTGACTATGTATCCAGAATCCAAGACCCAAAAGATCCTTATGCCGCAGCTTTCAAATGGAATTTAGATAAGGTCAAAAAAGTAGAGGGAAGAGATTTGGTGCAATTGCCTGAGTATTATGTGCTAAGAAACGGCACTAAGTTAGCTGTAAGCATTGCCGAAGAAAAAGTACCAGACATAAGTGGCTTAAAACAGATTAATTCAAGGAAAGATTATGAAGCAGACTGGAACTATACTAATTTTCCAAGAAAAGATATTAATACCCCCATACATCCCAATTATACCTACCATCATCCTTTAGCAGATGTTTGGAAGTCTCCGGGTCCAGCCTCGGGACCTTATTTTACAGACTTGAATGATAGTAGTACCGCTGTCTATTATTGGTATAAGTTTAACGAGCAGCCTGCTATCTTAAATTCTGATATGGATGAGGAAGAACGAAAGCTGATTCAACAGCGAGTAGAACTTATTCATCAACACTGGCGTGCACATGACCATTATTTCCCTTCACCTTCTACCAAAGAAAAAATTTCTTTAGACTATGGGCTTTTAGTTACTCCACCACCAGGTTTTGAACAAGGCTATGTGCCTATCTGTGTGCATCAACAGCTTAGTTCTAAACCTCTGCCAAATTTTCCAGAGGTTAATTTATATCGTCCACCTTTAAAAGTTTATATTCTTGCAGGTCAGTCAAATATGGTAGGGCAGGGGCGCATCACAGATGCAGAATTAACAGGGACGCTCGCTTACACTCTCAAAAATGATAAGACAGGAAACTATGATTTTCTTGACGATGGTAAAGGAGGCTATGCAAAGCAGAGTGATGTTTGGATTTATTTTGAGCATAAGGATAGTATAAAGTCTGGGCAGCTAGCACCTGGCTATGGAAACGATCAAAATAAAATAGGTGTTGAACTAACTTTCGGTCAGAGAATGCAAGCCTACACAAAACAACAAATTCTTATCATCAAGTCAGCATGGGGAGGTAAGAGTCTCGCCAAAGATTTTAGACCTCCTAGTGCCAAAGGTGAAACAGGGGAGTATTACAAAGAAATGTTACGTGTGATAGATGATGCCTTAAAAAATATAAAAAACAATTTTCCTGCCTATAATGAACAGCAAGGATACGAAATTGCAGGTATGGTATGGCATCAAGGGTGGAACGATCATGTAAAAGACTCCTACATCAAGGATTATACAAAGAACCTTTCTTACCTAATCAGAGATTTGCGTAGTGATTTAGGCGTAAATTTCCCTGTAGTCATAGCTACTACGGCAATGCCTATGCGTCGTACTGCATTTGGTGATAATAAGACATACAAAAAAATAGAACTCGCACAATTAGCTATTGCAGATAAAACACGCTATCCAGCTTTTGAAGGTAATGTAGCGGTTGTTGATGCAAAGCAATATTGGATATCTCCAAATTTGTCGCCATGTAAGGGCGGGGGACAGCATTATCACTGGAATCAAAACGCAAAATCATATATGGATATGGGTTTTGGTATTGCCGATGCAATGTATAGACTACAAGCTAACTAGCGTTTTTAGTATTGAGTCGTTAGTTAAAGGGGAATAATCAGACTCATGAAAATCGTCTTGCTTATCATGTTTTAGCACATATTATAAGAGTAAAGTAACAAATTTACCTAAC
>WTJX01000168.1:709-10092 GCA_011524675.1 Cytophagales bacterium | reverse complement strand
GTTGAGTTATGGACTATGAATGATAGATTATGGAGTTATGAGTACTTACGACTTAGTACTTACTAATACTAGCTAGAAGGGACTTATCGACTTAAGGGGGGAGGCTAGATTTAATTCCACGAAAGTGGCAGGAAAGTTTAGGGATTAGAGATCAAAGATTAAAGAAGATCATAAAGGTTTATGGACGTGAAGGTTGAATGTTTGTGTTTACCTAAAACAAAAAAAAACGACCAAGAAAAGATTATTTCGCTTTTCTTGGTCGTTTAAGTATTATTGATAAAAGCTTTATAATCGTTTCTTAGATAATCATACCTGCTGCTACGGTCTCATTGGTGAACTCATCTACTAGGATTATGCTTCCTGTAGCTCTGTTCTTACGGTACGAATCAATGAGCAATGGCTTACTGGTTCTGATGTTGATCCTTGCAATGTCATTGAGCTTTACTTGTAGATCGTCTTCTATTTTGTGCAAGGTGTTGATGTCCATTTTGTACAGTGTCTTTTTGACCATGGCTCTTGCTTCATTAGAAGTATGTTTTACGATATACTTTCCGTTTGGAGTCATTGGCTTGCTAGACATCCAGCATACCATTACGTCTATATCTTGTACCGCATTTGGCTGATTGTTAGGTTTAGCAATCAAATCTCCTCTTGAAATATCTATTTCGTCTTCTAGTGTCATAGAAACAGACATGGGAGGATAGGCTTCTTCTAAAGCTTTGTCGTGCAAGTTGATCGATTTGATTTTAGAAGAAAAGCCTGATGGCAATACGGTTACTTCATCACCAACTTTGAATACTCCTCCTTCTACTTTTCCGGCATAACCTCTGTAATCTCTGTGCTCGTCAATTTGTGGTCTTATTACATACTGCACAGGGAAGCGAGAGTCTACAAAATTGAGGTCGTTTCCTATTTTTACATTTTCTAATGTATATAATAGGGTAGAGCCGTCGTACCATGACATGTTTTCTGACTTATCTACTACATTGTCTCCATGAAGTGCTGAGATAGGGATGTAGCGTATGTCTGCCACATCTAAACGCGAAGAAAATTGTTTGAAGTCATTTTTGATTTTTTCAAATACTTCTTTGTCATAGTCCACTAGGTCCATTTTGTTTACACATACGACTAAGTGTTTGATCTGCAATAAGGAAGCTATGAAAGCATGACGTGAGGTTTGCTCTATGACTCCTTTTCTAGCATCAATCAAAATGATGGCTAAGTTTGCCGTGGAAGCACCTGTAACCATATTTCTGGTATATTGAATATGACCAGGAGTATCGGCAATAATAAATTTTCTCTTTGGTGTAGCAAAGTAACGGTAGGCTACATCGATGGTGATTCCTTGCTCTCTTTCTGCCTTTAGTCCGTCTGTAAGCAAAGAGAGATCGACATCGTCTTGTCCTTTGTTTTTACTAGTAAGTTCTATGGCTTCTAGTTGGTCTTCAAAAATTGCCTTTGAGTCGAATAGTAATCTACCTATCAAGGTGCTTTTTCCGTCATCTACACTTCCTGCTGTAGTAAAACGGAGTAAATCCATGTCCAAATATCCTTCTGCGCTCATTTATTTAGCTTTTGGCTACTAGCTTTTGGCTATTAGCAGTTATAATTTTATTTATGTGATTTTTTTAGTAGAAGGCTTTGCTGTATTGAGGGCAAAGCCTTGCTGTGTTTTTCTAAAGACTAAAAGTATCCTTGTTTTTTTCTTTCTTCCATGGCGGCTTCTGATCTTTTGTCATCTGCTCTACCGCCTCTTTCTGTTACTTTTGCAGAGGCTACTTCTTGAATGATTTCATCTATGGTTGAGGCAGTGGAATATACAGCCCCAGTACAGGTCATGTCTCCAAGGGTTCTGTAGCGTATGGTTTCTTCTGTATATTTTTCTCCTTCTTGCAATGTGATGTGATCACACTTGGCAAGTAACATCCCGTTTCTGTTGACTACTTCTCTTTTGTGTGAAAAATAGATGCTAGGCAGCTGTATGTTTTCTTGTTTGATGTATTGCCATACATCCATTTCTGTCCAGTTAGAGATAGGGAACACTCTGAAATGCTCTCCTACAGCTTTCTTACCGTTGTAGGTGTTCCAAAGTTCTGGTCTTTGGTTTTTTGGGTCCCACTCACCGAACTCGTTTCTATGTGAGAATATTCTTTCTTTTGCTCTTGCTTTTTCTTCGTCTCTTCTTGCTCCTCCAAAGGCTGCATCCCATTGGTGTTCTTCAAAAGCTTCTAGTAGTGTTACAGATTGTAATGCATTTCTACTAGCATTGATACCTGTTTCTTCAATGGCAGTACCTTTGTCTATAGAGTCTTGAACCAAACCTACGATAAGGTTTGCATTGACTTCTTTGGCCAAATTGTCTCTGTAGGTAATGGCCTCTGGGAAGTTGTGCCCTGTGTCAACATGTAATAGAGAGAAAGGTATGCGAGCAGGATAAAAAGCTTTCTGTGCTAACCGTACTAAAGTGATAGAGTCTTTACCTCCTGAGAAAAGCAAAACTGGCTTTTCAAATTGAGCAGCTGTTTCACGCATTATGTGTATCGCTTCTGCTTCTAGGTGTTGTAAATGGGTTAAATAATAAGACATATTCTTCTGTTATGTTTTTGGTTTTGTTGCTGTTATATATCAGTAAGGCAACTTTTTTATTGTTCGTGTTTTGTGATTAAAGGTAGTATTACCTTCATTAGTTTTTGTTTGCTTACTTCTAGTTCTTCTTGATCTGTATTGATCGTTATAAATGGACTTTTGGGCTCTTCAAAAGGGGAGTCCAAACCTGTAAAGTTTTTGATCTCTCCATTGAGGGCTTTTTTGTATAGTCCTTTGACATCTCTTTCTGCACATACTTCAAAGGGGCAACATATATATACTTCGTGAAAGTCTTCTCCAATGATTTCTTTGGCTATGTTTCTTACTTGCTCAGTAGGGCTTATCATAGAACAAATGGTTACGATACCTGCTTGTGCAAATAGTTTGGCTACTTCAGCGGCACGCCTTACATTTTCAGTTCTGTCTTCAATACTAAACCCTAGGTTGTTATTTACTCCAGATCGTAAATTGTCTCCATCCAAAAGTTTTGTGATGAATCCTTTATGGTAGAGATCTTCTTCAAAAGCTCGTGCAAGCGTACTCTTACCGGAGCTAGATAAACCTACCATCCAAATCACTATTCCATTTTGCTTTAGTAAGTCTTCTTTTTCTGACTTACTAAGTATCTTATGAAATATTGGGTATATGTTACTCAAAGCGTTTTTCTTTAGCGAGCAAAAATAGTAGTTTTAGTTTAAACCTAAAAGGAATCTTTCATACAGATTATATTTGTCATTCTTTTTTTATTGATTTTTAGTGTCGAATTTTTTTTGTGAAGGTGTTTGCAGAATAATATTTTGAAATAATCAATCATGTCAAAATATTATTCTGTGGGATTGCCGATATTTAATGGAAAACAAAATATTATTTTTCTTACCTTTGTTCAAAATTATTTAGACAAGAGATAATCTTATGCAAGATTCAAAGAGTAGAAGTTTCGCCAAAGGTGTAAGTTGGCGTGTTTTAGCTTCATTAACAACTTTTATTTTAGCCTTATTTCTTATAAAAGAGGAAAAACAAGACCAGTTATTTGCTATCTCTGTTACAGAGTTTATTTCAAAGCTTGTGTTTTATTATTTGTATGAGCGATTGTGGAACTTTATTCCTTATGGTAGGACGTCTAAAGGTCCTTCTCATATACGTAGTGTCTTCAAAGGGATAGGTTGGCGTATTATTGCTACCTCTACTGTGATGCTCATAGTATATATTTTTACACGAGATATTTCAGATGCCGCAGCTTTGGCAGCCATAGATTTTTTAGTTAAGCTAGTGGTATATTATTTCCATGAGAGGGCATGGGCTTCCATTCGATGGGGAAGGATAAAAGGGAATGTAAATCCTACCTTGTCAAATAAAAATCTTATAGAGGAGCTAGACATTGAAAAGGTAAATGTCATAGCTAAAAAAGCTGGAGAGAAAATTTTGGAGATTTATACCAAAGATGATTTTGAAAAGACGATCGATTTTAAAGCGGATGACTCTCCTTTGACTATTGCTGATAAAGCGTCTCATAATATCATCGTTGAAGAACTTGAAAAACTGAATTTGGGTATTCCTATTCTTTCAGAAGAGGGTGAAGAAATCTCCTACAAAAGAAGAAAAGAATGGACCTACTTTTGGTGTGTGGATCCTTTGGATGGAACGAAGGAGTTTATAAAGAAAAATGGTGAGTTTACAGTCAATATAGCGTTGATTTATAAAGATAAGCCTTTGTTAGGTGTTATTTATGCGCCTGTATTGAATGTCAATTATTACGGTAAAAAAGGCTTAGGAGCCTATAGAGAGGAAAAGGGAGAAGTAAAAGAGATTAGAAGTAACTACAGAACGGACAATAGGGTAGCGGTTAAAAGTAAATCTCATGCTTCGGAATATGAAGATAAAGTATGTGAAGATCATCAAATCAAAGAAACGATTTCAGTAGGTAGTTCTTTGAAGTTTTGTATGGTAGCAGAGGGAAAGGCAGATATCTATTACAGACATGGTCCTACGATGGAATGGGATACTGCCGCTGGGCAAGCTATCGTTGAAGCTAGCGGTGGGAAAGTATCTGATGCTGATGATAAAATATTTAAGTATAACAAAGAAATACTTAGGAATGGTAGTTTTCTGTGTGTAGGGGCATAGCTTGTATATGGAGTCATTAGTATCTAGCACAAAGTTTAGCCAATACTAACTCTACCTTTTTGTCATTTTAGGGTGTTCTCATCAGTCCTCTCCCTCAAACTGACACTTCACTAAACTATGCCTTAAGGGTATAATTCTTAAGGCTCAGCCCTGAGTCGGGCTTCTCACAGGCAGATGCGCAGACTGGAACTTCGCTAGAAACATACTAAGGAAGGTATGTTTCTTTTGCACTCAGTCCTACTCACTCTCAATTATTCTTTGGTAATTTCTCTTATCAAATCTATCATCTTGTGATTACTAAATTGTGTCTTGAAATCAATTTTGATGTTTCCTTTAAAGAGTAGCTCTGCATGCCTAATCTTTTGTTTTTCTTCTTCTCTCAAACTGTCTTCTCCATCTACGTTTTTTGTCTCTACGATGAAGTGAAGTTTTTTATTTCCATTGTTAAAGTTGAGCACATATGCAAAGTCTGGAGAATAACTTTTCCCTCCTGCCACGGGGA
This sequence comes from Cytophagales bacterium, assembly GCA_011524675.1. Classification (GTDB taxonomy): domain Bacteria; phylum Bacteroidota; class Bacteroidia; order Cytophagales; family JAAEPT01; genus WTJX01. Next base: position 4,880 of record WTJX01000168.1, on the reverse strand, counting down.
TTTTGATTGAGTTTTTGGGAATCTTTGTGAATACTACTACCTCTTGTATTTCATTTTTGATGTTTACTTTTTCTAATTCAGAGTCGTAAAATAATTCGTTGAAGAAGTAACTGTCTGCCACTTGCGCATTTGAGGATAGCATACCTACATTTGAAGCGGGGATTTTGGGTAATACATTTCCGTTTGAATCTGTGATTTTTGTAGGGTGAATACTATTGGAGACTTTTTTATATTCAATACTAAATTTATCAATGGCATTATACATCAAGAATGTATCAAAACGTTGCTTGATCATTCTGATGGAAGATGTGTTTAAGTATTGATTTATCTTAATTTCTGAATTAGTAAATGAATGGTGAATCGTTTTGAGGTTTATATTGAGCACCTTTGCTAGTTCTTTGATGAAGTCGCTATACTTCATGGTAGAGATAGGTGTTGTTTCACTGTCTAGTACAGATTCTTCCTCTTTTACTATTGCTTGTTCCTCTTCAATGCCAACTTTTGCCTTGCGTTCTTTTATACCTTCAATGGAAAAAATACTTTTTTGTGCATTAAAAAAGTCTGTCAACAGGGCTTTAAAAGTTTCTTCATTGTCAAATTTATATTCAAGAATTACTTTTTCATTGAGTTTTTCCCAAAGGTCTTTTAGTTCATGGTATTTTTCTGTGCGTATGCTTACTTGTTTTTTTGTGTCTGATGCTCTACGGATTTTATTTGAATCTATACCGTCTAATGCTAAAGGATAATTTTCCTTTATATAATCAAAGCCGTCTTCTTTGAATTTGTTTGAGCGAGAGACGATGTTGTTTTCGTCTAAGAGTTCTAGTAAATCTTCTTCTGTGGTATGGTAGATTTTACAAATTTTTTCAATCATACCCTCTGTCAATTTTACATGTTTCTTGTCAGCTGAAATAGTACCGGATTTTTCGTTTATCTCATTGATAAGCTTATCTACAAAATCATTTTCTGTAAAATCAACAAAGTAGTTTAAAAAGAAATCTTCACTTTTGACTCTGTTGCCATATTCGTTTACGGGTAAGCGAAGCCCACGCCCTACTTCTTGTAGCTTTGATATTTCACTACCACTACTTCTAAGTTTACAAATTTGAAATACATTAGGGTTGTCCCAACCTTCTCGTAATGTCCATTTAGAGAAGATAAAACGCCTAGGGTTGCTCAAATCAAGTATGGCTTCTTTGTCATGCAAAATCTCTTTTATCTCTTGCTCTATGACTTCATCTTTTTCTGAGTTGTCCTTTGAGAAGTAACCTGCATGTGTTTTTGAAATATCTACTAGGGTCTTTTCTAAATAAGCTTTATAAAACTCGTGTTGTTCTGTTTTTAATAGTTGATCTATTTCCGCTTTGACCAATTGTTCTAATGTTGTTTTTAGGTAACCGTTTTGATTTCTATATTCTTCAATGTTGTCAATGAAAAATAAAGTCAAGGGTTTTATCTTTATCTCACGCGTAAGGTATGCTTTTTCTAGTTCAAAGTGTGATTTCACAGCTTTTTGAAGCATGATTTCTTGTAAGGTCTGTGCGTAAGAGAATGGGTTGATTTTATCGCCTTTTTTTAACTCTAATCCGTTTGATAACTCTACTTTGGTCTTATTGAGATTTTCTATGAGTAGATCCTTCATTTCGGGATGTACTTTATGCAAGCTTTCTTTTTTGATAAGCTTTACTGTTTTCTTTTTTCCGCTTTCTATTAGCTCAAAACTGGCTTCTTTTCCGTTTGTATCAAGTAGTTTTACGATTGCATTTTTTCCGTTTTCAAATTCTGTGATATGACCAATGACACCTTTTACTAAATTTTGATTGAAAGAATCTACCGCAGAAAGTTTGTAAATTAGATTGTGATAATCTTTGACTTTTATCTTTTCTATCTTATTTGTTAGGGAGTTTCTTTGTTTTATTTCTTTGTATGGAAAGGTAGCACCATAGCGCAAAATAAACTGGGGCTTCATTTTTTGGATGTTTTTCCATGTCTTATTGGATTGATCAAACTTATGAGGTTCATCAATAATCATAAATGGACGGACGGCTCCTATGGCATCAAAGGGAATGGTATATTTGTCAAATAGTCCTTTGTCAAAGCTTTTTTGCATGGTATCAGAATTTATCATACCTGCATTGACGATCATGAGCTGTATGCTGTTTTTTTCAAAATTACCCGAGTTGACAAAGCTGTTTATAGAGGGGGGGATAAAAGATTTATTGTTTTTTTTATTTCCTTTTTGACTTTCAACAATATGTAAATGAATGGTTTTGCCGTATTGTTCTTTGAAGTGTTCTCTGGCACTTTGTGATTTGAGAAAGTTGATGGTGCCTGCCTTGATCGATAGTGTAGGGACTACTACTACAAACTTAAATATTCCATAGTTTTTGTTGAGTTCAAATATAGTTTTAGTGTATGTGTAGGTTTTGCCAGTTCCTGTTTCCATCATGATGTCTATGATATTGCTACTGGCGAAAGCTTTATATTCAAGCTGTTGTAGCTGTTGAACTTTTACGATGTTTTCGTAATACTTAGCCAAGGGGTGTTCTATGTTCAAAAGTGGATTGATGCAGTTACTGTCTGTTCCTTTAGCTTTTATTATCTCTAGCTGCTCAAAAACGCTTACAGTCTTGTTTATGGCTTGTATTTGATGGCTTAGGTTTTTCTCAAAGTTAAATCCTTTCATAGCTTAATACCTTGTGATGAAATCAATATCAATATTCTTTTTGTTGGTGTATGACTTTATGTTTTCTGCAATCTCTCGCAGGTTTTTGCTGTCAAAGTTATACCCAAAAGCTATGATAGCGGTAGGGTTGAATGTCTTGTCTGTATCTACTTTTTCTAAGAGATGTTGGAGGTGGTCTGTGGTGAATTTTTTGTGCATGAGGTAAAGTTTTTCATTGGCAAAAAATGCTTTGTAGCCACCTAGGTCTATGGGTGTAGTCTTTTCTGTGAGTGCTATGCCGTCATATGTTTTCCATGTAATCAATAGGGCTTTGAGGTCGTCTTCTGTTAGTGTGCTTTCATCAAATAGTTGCAATTGCGAATTGAACTCGTTGGCATCAAAACCGTAATCATCCCATATAGGGCTAGTCTCAAAAATTTGAAAGCCTAGGTCTAGCGTTTTGAGGGTTTTAATTTCGTTTTTTAATTGTTGTATTTTTTCTTCATTACCGTCTAAATTCAACTCTTGGTGTAGTGTAGCTATTTCCTTTTCTTTATCGGCTATCTTTGTGTTGACTGTTTCTTCTTTGATTTTCTTTGAAGCACGTATGAGCCTCTCTTTGGTAATTTCAAAAATGGTAGGTTCGGCTATTGCTAATTCATTGTGTACAAAGTCATAGGCTGTTTTACTTTTCTTTTTGTCGATGGGTTCTGGTAGCTGGACGAGTATGTATTTACGTTTTCCTCCATCTTCTGCATTTAGCTGCATTACAGCATCTCCAGTAGTACCAGAGCCTGCGAAGAAGTCTAAAAACAAGTCGTTTTGATTAGAATCGAAATTCAATAGGTATTTTATCAGGCTTAGGGGTTTTGGGTAATCGAAATATCTTTTTCCCATCAACATATCGAAGTTTTTTCCAGCGGTTTCATTTGTTTCTACGCCTACACTCTCATTAATTAGATTTGGGGGGACTTCCGCGCCATAATTCTGTTTTTTATAAGAAATTACACCTTTTTTTGATAGCTTGATAATTGTACCATTTTTTAGTTCTTCTTCTAACTTTTCTTGTAGCCAAATAAATTTATTTTTAAATCTTACAGCATTATCATTAGTGCCGTCTTTTACAATAAGATCATCTAATAATTCATTAGGGAATGTTTCTGTGCCGTATGTGCCTTTGCCGATTGTACAATTATTTCTCTTAATCTCTAAGCTTCCTTTTTTAAATGAGAGTTCTTTAAGTGTGTTTTGAGGCTTGGTTATAGGGTCATCACTTTTGCTGCCTTTTTTAATTCCTCTATACTTTGTGTTATTTCTATATTTTTCATAGCATAAAATGTACTCTATGTTTTTTTTACTTTTATGACTAAGGTTTGGAGGTGTAGCAGAACGAAACCAATTAAATTGTTCTATGAAGTTCTCTTCTCCAAAGACTTCATCGCAAAGCAGTCTTAATTGGGCTACTTCGTTTTCGTCAATAGAAATAAAAATTACTCTGTCCTCTTT
>WTJX01000168.1:0-699 GCA_011524675.1 Cytophagales bacterium | reverse complement strand
TTCTTTTAATAATTTTTTTGCGATATATAGCCGTGTTTACATAAAGGTAAGCCATGCCGAATGGGAATTACTTTTGCTCTGCGTAAAACTTAAGATTCGCTTTGCTTTTTCTTCGTTTATACCGGCTAGTTGCCTTAATTCAGTTATGGAAAATTTTCGGTCGTCTTCATATACAAAACCATCGCTACCAGTGTTGTAGGGTGGGTCTATGTATATCATTTTTACTTTTTCGTAATAGGCGTTTGAAAGGTGTTTTAGTACTTCTAGGTTATCGCCTTTTATCAATAGATTTTGAGCGTTTTTATTTTCTTCTTTTTGGTTGTGTGTTTCGTCTTCTTTGAGCAAGGTGGTGGCTTCATCACTGGCTAGAATACGTGCATAGGATTTGCCAAGCCAGTCTAGCCCATAACTTTCTTTAAAGAAATCAATTTCGTTTTCGGTGAGTTCTTGTTTGAATTTTTCAATATCGAAATTTCCCTCTTTATCAAAACATTGACCAAAGTGCTTTTTTAGTACTTCTGTGTTTTTGTTTGGTGTTTTGATGTCTGTGGTTACTTTTTGCTCTTTATCCATCACTTTTCTTTTGCAGTGCCTTTGGTAGTTGACTTTGCTCTTTAAATATAAAGAGAATATACCGCTAATCTAATAAGCTTTTACTTTGCTTTAAAATAATACTCACAATATGTGTATATGTTTTTT
>WTJX01000437.1 GCA_011524675.1 Cytophagales bacterium | reverse complement strand
TACAAGATGGATGAGTATCAAATCACAAAGGAAGAATTAGCGTATCTAGCTGATAGGGTAGAGATGTTAAAAAAAATGACAGAAGAGATTTGTTTGGCAAAGATTTCGGAGATAGGAAGAGGATGATTTAATAAGCGGGATTTTGTTCCGTTTATTCAGTTGTTAGCTACAATTAAAGATGAATAAAAATCTTAAAATATTACTCATTGTAATAACAGTAATTGGAGGTCTTATTGGATTGATATATTACAGTTTTATTCAAATAGATTTCATAGGACATAAAGACCCTAAAATCGTTAAATCTAATTTAGAACGTTGGGACAAAATGTTGCTAAAAGCAGAATATAGAAACGGCACAGATCATTGTAAAATAAATATCCTTGACTCTGTAAATATCGAAATCAATGTTGGTGATGCAGCAGGAGGAACAATAATGACCGAGGCATATAAATTATCAGGAGATACAATAACTATTATTGACGGACTTAAACACGCTGACAAATACATAAATTCATCTGAGATGGTAATTCAAAATGACAGAATCCTTTACTTAAAAGATAGTGATGGAAATTTCGATACAACACAAACAATGAAAGTGAAATTTAACAAATTAAAAAAGTAGCTAGCACTGTATATAGTAAATAGGGCGTTCGGTGGTTTACGAAAGTTCAGAGCTATTTTCAAACACCGCCAAATCGTTGATTTGGCTTTTAAGAATGAATAAATTAAAAACAAAATACAACGTTTTGGCTCAGTATAAACCCGAAAGTAAGTGCTTATCAACTGCCCTACTTGCCATATACTAACCGTTAGATATTATTAAAAATTTCATTTGTAAAAATCTACTATATAGGAAAAGGATGTTTTGTCTTTGCCTCTTTTAGCTGCTAGTGAGGGAAAAGCTTGCTTTCAAAGCGATAGGACTTTTAAAAAACTTATTCCAAAGGGGTACTCAAAAAAAGAATAAAGCCAATTTCTTGTATATGCACAAGCTTAACAAATACTAGCGATTTATCACACCCTATAATGCCGCACAACAAGCAGAATTCCTTATGTTTGAAAGCGTGCCGAAAAATTTCGAGATCACATAACATCATGTAAACGTCATCTTACTACCTAAGACAATCATCTGAATTTTATATTTACTGGCGTCCGAGAAAAAAATATACTTACAAATTGAAGCTCTTTAAAATAAGCTATACGGTATAACTATTGTATCCCCCTACAGGCTTTATTTTTCATGAATAAAACAGGGGGTGTTTTTCATACTTTTGAAAAATCGCTTATTATGAAGAGTATAGGGCTATTTTTTCTTTATTTAAAATTTAGTCGGACGCCAGTATTTTATATTGATAATTATTTCAGCCTATTCTTATATGAAAATTAATACCTCAGAAAAAAAAACATTTTGGCTTCAAATCAGCTCTTTAAGGACGTGCTTAATAGTTGCGGTTTTTGGTATTGTTACAGGAACAGCACAAACCATTGATACTATAAAATATGAAAAAACAAAAAAGCATGAAGTAATTGAAGGCTTATCCTCAACTATTACTGGGCTTCATGTAAACTTCCATAGTAATTTTTGTGAATTATTTCATTTATCACAACTTTCTAATAAACAAAAGTATGAGAATTTATTGTGTAATTTTGAAATAGCGATACCTTATAAAATAGAACTTGATTATTTAGGTTTTTTTACAACTCGTGATTACAGAGCCATTACACACCCTATCTGTAACGGCTGTGTATATAAAGAGTTATATTCAAACGATTTTAGTGGGGCAAGCCCTGAAAAGGACAAGCAAACTTGGTATCTACAAATGAATTTAAATCGACACCTAAAAAATATAAGTATTTCAGACTATTTATTTACATACAATGAAGATGTAAGTAAAGTCCCCTTTCATAACAATTTGGACTCCTTAGATAAACTAACAACACCGCATATAACCACTACTCAAAATAATTTCATATTCATTATTTGTAAAATAGGATATTATTTTGAAAACGTGAGGTACGAGACTTTTTTGGCAGGCACTATCGGTTGTGGTTATCTTAAAAACGCTTATTTCGGAGATGATTTTGTAGCAGTATGCAGAAATGATTTTGTTACATTAGATTATTCAAATGTATGTTATGAACCAACAAATTGTCTTTCCCCTTTTACTAAAATTGATGTCAATAATTTAAATACAAATCACAAAAGTTTTTATTTGAAAGAAGACTGTTTATCAGCAGAAATCACAGACCAAAATGAAATACAGTTTTCTACAAAGGACAATGTTACGATTGAAACAGGTAATAAGCTTTTTATTTATAACACTACAGAATCTAGGTTTGGTAACTCATCATGGTTTTTTAAAGTTCCTAATATGTCACCTAGCAAGAGTGATTAGTTAATTTTTCAACTCAAAACAACCCTTACAGTGCTGTTCATTTTTTAGCTTACGAAACACTGAGATTATTAGACCATAAGATGTTGAGATAAAAGATATCAGATCGTAAAAAGCTGGATTCCATTCCACGAAAGTGGCCAGAAAAAAATATTTACTATGAATAGCATAGGCGTGTTTTTTCTTTATCTATCAGGTAAACTACCTAACAAATAGTTCTTTTATTTACTGCTACCTAGCTACAGTGTTTTGTCTAATTGTTTTAATAAAGCTCTCATGTCTTTGGGATAATCTGCCTGCACCAAGATAGGTTGTTCATTTCTATCTTTGATGCCGAGAGAGTAGGCGTGCAAGGCTACACGCTTAATTAGTGGTTGTTCGTCTGTATCTTTCTTTAAATTAAATTTTTTCTTTAGTTGCGATAAATAAAGCATACTCCCACCGTAGGCTATGTCGCTTACCAAAGGAGCATTGTTCCTAGAAAGGTGTACTCGTATTTGGTGCATTCGCCCTGTTACAGGCTCACACTGTACTAAGGCATGGTTTCTAAAGTTTTTGAGTGTACTTACTATGGTGGCGGAATGCTTGCCTCGTTCGTAATTGATAGAAACTCTACCCTTGGAGGATAAAATATGTATGGGCAACTCTATCATGTCTTCTTGAAAGTGATGCACCCCTTCCACTACGGCATGGTATTCTTTATAGACCTCTCTTCTTTCGAACTGTAAGGTTAGGTGCTTATAACTGTCTTCTGACTTGGCGATAACCATCACACCAGACGTTTCTTTGTCTAAGCGATGCCCCACAATGGCATTGGGGTGTACTTCTCTAGCAATAGACAGAATGCTGAAATCTTTTTTTCTATCTTCTAAGGTAGAAATGTAAGCGGGTTTGTTGATGAAAATGAAATCTTCCGTTTCTTTAAGGAGGATATCAGCTAGCGATACTTTTTTCAAGGGAGACTACTTTTTTTAAATGAAAAGCAAAGGTAGTACCTTTTCCCATAGTACTCTCTACTTCTATGCTAGATTCGTGTACTTCTAGGATATGTTTTACAATGGAAAGCCCCAGGCCAGAGCCACCGGTCTCTCTAGACCTACTTTTATCTATTCTATAAAAACGTTGAAATATACCTTTTTGATGCTCTTCGGATATGCCCGGACCATCGTCTTTGATTTTTATTTCCATGTTTGTTTCATTCTCTTTGAGTATTACTTCCACATGTCCATTTTCATTTCCATACTTGATGGCATTCTCTACTAAGTTGGTAATCACTTGCCCTATACGATACCTATCACCTACTACTTCTATCCCTTCAAGTTCTGTTAAGAGCGTAAGGGATGCGTTTCTTTTTTTTGCTTTACGCTCTAAATTATCAAACACTTCTTTGATTAGTAGGCAGAGGTCAAACTCCTCCATCTCCATACGTGCCTCTCCAGTTTCTACTTGTGTAATGATAATGAGGTCTTGCACTAGCGTATCGAGGTTGTCTAAACTTTTGGCTGCTTTCTTCAAAAAACGTGTGCGTACTTTTTTGTCTTCCATGGCACCATCTAGTAAGGTGTGAATAAAACCTTGTGCAGCAAAAACAGGTGTTTTGAGTTCATGAGAGATGTCTGCTAGAAAGCTTCTTCGTATTTCTTCTATCTTTTTGAGTTGTTCTATCTCATATTGTTTTGCATAGGCAAAGGTATATAGCTCTCTACTTATCTTTTTGATAGGGACATTAGCATCTTGATGCAACTTAAGTTTGTGCCCACTCAGCGAATCAAACAATTGGTAGATGTTGCGCAATTCTCTAAAGATGAGCATTTCGAGAATCAAAAAAGAAAGAGCAAACGAAGACACAAAAGAAGCAAAGAAACCTATGGTAATGACACTATAGTGCGGGTCTCCTATAAAAGCTAAGGAAAAGGAGGTGATAATCCCCACGATAGAGGACAATAGAAACGATACTGATCTTGAGTTGAATAGCAAAGTGTAGATATTTATAGTGCTGAAACAGTAGGCTATAGATCAAACTTATAGCCTACTCCTTTGATAGTTTTGATGTAGCCGTCACCTATTTTTTCACGTATCTTTCGGATGTGTACATCTACTGTTCTAGCGACTACTGAGACATCTGTACCCCAGATCTTTTTGAGTAAAGCATCTCTACTGAATACTTTGTTTGGGTTTTTTGCCAAATAGTACAGCAACTCAAACTCTTTGCGTGGGAAGCTTATTACTTCATCTGCTTTTTTGATGGTATAGCTTATTTTGTCTATGATAAGGTCTTTTACTTCTACCTTATCTTCTTCTTCATGCTCTACGACTTTGTTGCTTGCTCTCCTAAAGTAAGAATTGACCCTGCTCATGAGGGCTCTAGGCTTGATAGGCTTTACGATGTAGTCATCTGCGCCAGAGGAGAATGCGGCTATCTCTGAGTACTCTTCTGACCTAGCAGTCAAAAATAAAATATATGTATTAGCCAAGTCTTTGTTTTCTCTTAACAAACGACAAGTTTCTACCCCATCTATATTGGGCATCATGATATCTAGCAAAATTAGATGAGGGATAAATTTTTTGGCAACCTTTACTCCTTCAATACCATCCTTTGCACTTTTTACTTCGTAGCCTTCTTTTTCAAGATTGTAAACCAATAGCTCCACAATGTTTGGCTCGTCGTCAATGACCAATACTTTTTTTGCCGATGTGTTTTGCTTACTCATAAAAGTTTTTGTTTATCCTGTAGTGTTTTTTGTCCGCCTACTTGTCTATTCTGTAAACCACATATTACTTTTAGCCCTAGTCGATGAACTTGAACTTAAAATTAAACAATGTTATGTTACCAACACTAACAAACGATCAATGTTTTGGCTTAATTGACATAATGATAAAGTTTACATAATACTGCATTAATATATAGTTGATAATTCTACTTAAGTAGTCTTCCAAAAATACTTATACTTACAATTATTTGTTTTACTTTTAAGGACGGAAAAAAATACACTTAAAAAAATGCTGCCTACAATAAACCCTACACAGACAGATGCTTGGAAAAAACTAAGCACACACTTTCAAGAAATGAAAGACCTTCATATGAAAAGCTTGTTTGAAGGTGATGACGCACGCTTTACCAACTTTTCTACTACGTTTGAGGACATCCTTATTGACTATTCCAAAAACATCATTACCCAAGAGACGCTAGACCTATTGTTAGCTTTGGCACAAGAAACAGAACTTAAGGTAGCTATCAAAGGCTTGTTTGATGGCGAGCGTATCAACCAGACAGAAGACAGAGCCGTATTGCATACAGCCTTACGTAACTCTTCTAATAGCCCTGTGATGGAAGACGGGCAGGATGTCATGCCTATGGTCAATGAGGTATTGGACAAAATGAAAGCCTTTTCGGAAAAAGTAATCCAAGGGGAATGGAAAGGATATACTGGCAAAGAAGTTACAGATATTGTAAATATAGGTATTGGAGGCTCAGATCTTGGTCCTGTCATGGTTACAGAGGCTTTAAAGCCTTATCAAAAGAAAAATATCAATATACATTTTGTGTCTAATGTCGATGGAACACACATGGCAGAAACGCTTGCAAAAGTAGCCCCAGAGACTACATTGTTTATGGTTGCCTCTAAGACATTCACTACACAAGAAACAATGACCAATGCCCATACGGCGAGAGCATGGTTTTTGGAAAGCGCTAAAGAGGAAGCGCATATTGCAAAGCACTTTGTGGCATTATCTACTAACGAAAAAGGCGTAGCATCATTTGGTATAGATACAAACAATATGTTTGGCTTTTGGGATTGGGTAGGAGGAAGGTACTCCTTATGCTCTGCTATAGGGCTATCTATCGCGTGTACTATTGGCTTTGAGAACTTCAAAGAGCTTTTAGATGGTGCACATGCCATGGATAAACATTTTGCTACTACCGATTTCAAAGACAATATTCCTGTGCTACTAGCTTTGATAGGTATATGGTATAACAACTTTTTTGAAGCAGAAACAGAGGCGATCTTGCCATATGACCAGTATATGCATCGCTTTGCAGCATATTTCCAGCAAGGGAATATGGAAAGCAACGGTAAATATGTTGATAGAAATGGAGAAAAAGTAAACTATCAAACAGGTCCTGTCATTTGGGGTGAACCAGGGACTAATGGGCAACATGCTTTTTATCAACTCATTCATCAAGGGACAAAGCTTATTCCATGTGATTTTCTTGCGCCTGCTCAGTCTCACAACCCTGTAGGAGACCATCATGACAAACTATTGTCAAACTTCTTTGCACAGACAGAAGCACTCATGAATGGAAAAACAGAAAGCGAAGTGCGTGCTGAATTTGAAGGGAGTGGCAAGACGGCACAGGAAATAGACAAGATAGTACCGTTTAAAGTATTTGAAGGTAACAAGCCTACCAATTCTATTTTATTTAAAAAGTTGACTCCTAGAACATTGGGTAGTTTGATCGCTATGTACGAACATAAAATATTTGTACAAGGGATTATTTGGAATATATTTAGTTTCGATCAGTGGGGAGTAGAACTTGGTAAGCAGTTAGCAAAAAAGATTTTGCCTGAACTCACAGGAGAGGAAGAGGTAAATACACATGATGTTTCTACCAATGGGCTTATTAATGCCTTTAAAGCGATGAAACAACCTTAGAAGAAGTCTTTGCAAAACCATTTTTTGCACTTATTCTGCGTTATACAACATTTTAAAATCCTCATTTACAATCAGTAAACTGCGGTTTTAAAATGTTGAAAGCCTTGACTAAGCACAAAACCTTAGTTATGCAAAGCCTTCTTTTAACTTATGACTGTCTCTTTCTGCATTTGATCTAAAAGGATTTGACCCCACCTTCAGTTTATTAAAATGAAGGTGGGTTTATTTTTATAATGCATCCATGATAAAATTAACTAAAGGAGTAGGGTCTTCCAAACAATGTGGATGATGTCCCACATCTTCTTTGCGTATGACTTCCATTTTTCCTCCTGCCTTTTCAAACTGCTTTTCTACAAGTGCAGTATTTTCTTTATAAGGAACAACTTCATCTATCGCTCCATATACATGTATTACAGGAATTTTGGCTTTTGCGATAATGGCTGCATTGTATATAGGTCCCTCTTTGTACGCTTTTACATCTTCGTCGGTGTTGAGACCATATGCTCTTTTACAGTGATTCCACATACCGGCACTTCCTATGCCAGAGTAAAGACCACCTGGCCAACTCTTAATATCACATACGGGTGCATCACCATAGATGCAAGCCACTTTGTCGGTGTTTTGCGCTGCCCAGTTGTAGATAATGAGTCCTCCTCTGCTCATTCCTTCCAATACTACTTTTTCACTTAATTTGTAGTTTTCTCTACAATAATCATAAAAGCCATTCCATAAGTTTACGGCTTGTTGATTGCCAAATAAATGCATAACATCTACATATACCACATGGAAACCTTTGTCTAGAAGGGCTTTGTCAAGTTGTGGTTCATGTCCCCAAAAACGCGCTCTCCATATCCAATTTTTCTTTTTGTTTGCCTTATTGGGAAAAACAATGATGGCTTTGCGTCCTTCAAATTCAAACTCTTTGCTTTTGTACTCTTTGAAACCTACCTTTTGTCCAAAGGTGATAAAAGGGATTAATAAAAACAGAATGCTAATTTTTTTCATTTTTATAGAATAAGTGTGATTAAATATTGCCTCTTTTTCAATGCATATTAGGTTATTTCTTCTTTTTTACGCACAAAAAGAGGTTTGATGGTGTAGTGATTTGAACTTTTTGTTTCTTTAATGCTAATTTTCTTTGCATAGCCTAGCTATGGAATTAAAATTAGGTGAAAAGCAGGTGCGAAGGCTTTTTTTTAGCCAATCATTAAAAGAAGACCTTGCAAAACCATCTTTTGCACTTATTCTGCTTTATACAAAATTTTAACCCAACTTGGCACTTCATGATTTAAAAAGCACTTTTTTTAATTTTTTTTGTGCGATTAAAACCAGTATAAGCACTTTTTAGCAGTAAAAACAACTTGTAGTGTAGTACGGTTTTTGTTATTTTATCCCTTTTTACTATATTTGTGAAATAGTATGGAAAATTAGATTGATTTATCTTGAAATAACAAAAAATACCTAGTCGGAAATTTGTTTTTGTTAATTTAATTTAAAAACAAAGATGTAGTGTAGCCTAAATCGCTAAAATCAAGCGTAGTTCCACAGAAACGCACTTTTTTGCCAAGTTGGGTTAAGAATGAAACATCTTTTTTTATTTCCCCTTCAAGATGCCCTGCGGAACATCTTGAAGAACGGAGTTTTATCAGCATTAATATTCATAATTTACTCTTTTGGATTTTGAGCTATTGCCTATAACGACCTTAATAAACAATAGTTTCAATACTGTTTATTTTTTGATAGGCACTTTTTTAATTCTTTCATAAAAATAGATTCTCCCATCATAGTATGTAGAAACTTCTTCACAGCTAATTAATTCAATATAGATGCTATGTTCATTATTTAATGAGTCGAATCCATTGACAATAACATAAAAAACAGAATCTCTACACATTTGGTATCCATAGAATATACTACTTCCTTTTAGTGAAGGACCTGCGTCATTATCTATTGCCTCTATTTCATAAGAAGGTTGGTTTAAGACATAGTTACCACCTAAAAGATCAACTTCAAACAAGTCTTCGTCAATTGTTAGGTGATTACCTATTTGATTTTGAATCTTGCTCTCGTCAAATAAGCTTCCTCCCACTTTTGCAATAGATGTAATTTCCCATTCACCATAAACACAACCCCAAAATTCTCTATTATCAATCATTTCTACACTATCAAAAATCTCACGATATTCAAATTTATCTGTCTTAATAGTTGATGTTTCCGCTAACTGTTCTTTATTTACTTCGTTTTGGTTACAAGCGGTGATAATAAATAATATAAGGATATTTAATAGCTGCTTTTTCATACTTCAATTGTGCCTAACGCCCCAGTATGTTTCGGGGCGACTTTAATTCAAAATACTAAGATGGTAGCTCCCTTCTTAATTCAATGATTTTATTATCAGAGTACTCAAGAGTTTCTTGCAAAAAAGCTAAGTGATTATTTAATCTACGAAGAGATTTACTTGAGTATATTACTTCCATTTTTTCATTTGTGCATCTAAATATACTTCGGCTTTCTCTCTTGTAAAAACCCTACCTGCTTTTATATCTTTACGAGACTCTAAAGCATGTTTAGTATATTCTGCTCTTATTGCTGCTTCTTTAGCTAAACTTGTCTGCTTCTGTGCTGAGGGTCTTTTTTTCAAAAGCTCCATAACAGTAGCCAAGAAGTTAGGGTCTTTTATCTTTTCCAATTCACTTTTTGCCCAATCCATATTTGACTGAAAACTTGCTTCCATATCCTTACTATGAGTATCTATACAAACATAACGAAAATTAGGGATAGTTTGGCTAAAAACTCTCCATACTAAAGGTAGCAGGCTAAAGCTAAGTTGTGAATATATGAAAGCGTCTAGCGTATCATTCTGGATCGCGTCGCTACACTCGCGATGACGAACGACCTTAGTTTGTTATAAACTTGTCAATGTCATTCTCGCTAGCGCCGTAATCACTAAACCCATTTTTGATACACAGGAACGTGGAAGGTTTTAGGGCAGGGATTCCGCTTTTAACTAAGGAAGTCTTCCTTTTCTATCACTTAAACTCCT
>WTJX01000215.1 GCA_011524675.1 Cytophagales bacterium | reverse complement strand
TAAAATAACTTTTATTGTCCTTTTTTATCTAAATTTTATACCATAGCATATTACTATACAAAGAAAAATATTACTTAATTAATTAACAGAATGATCTTTTAGACTTTTAATAAAAAAGTTAATCTTTTCACTGTTTAGAACAAAAAGAAAGCCAAATTACACTTTTTTTTATAATTCTACAATCCTGCTTTTATTCCGCCTTTGAAATAAGATTGAATGTTATAGTTATTTTTTTCACATGATTTATAGATGTAATATATTTTGTGATTGACGAAAAATAAGGGGGGATGATCTGATTTAGATTTAAAAAAGAAAGCTTTTAAATTTTTAACTTTTAATTTAAAAAAAATAAGATAGTAGTGATCTCAGTACTAACTTTGCATTATGGTTAAGTTTGCTATTTATATATTTTATTATGTCTTCTTGATGATTGCAGGAAGGCTCTTTTTTACATTGTTTTTTTACAAAAGTTATGAGGGACCAAGTTTTGGTTACGCTTCTTCTTCAAAGAGACAATTAGCCTTTCAGCTAGATATAGGTTGTATTTTCTCCTTTTGCTTTATCCTATTTATACTAATTAATGGTGTTATATCTTTGCTCAATGAAGATATTCATTTTACTACGGTAGTAGAGTATTTGCAAGATACTCCTATGCCTCCTGCTACTTATATTATTAGTGGAGTACTATTACTCATTATCTATTGTATTTATTCAACTCTATGTGAACTGACCATTGGGGCTACTATTGGTAAAAAGTTTCTGAGTATACAAGCTGTTACCCTTAAATACAAACGCCCTCTTACGGTTCAGCTTATCTTACGCAATTGTTTGAAACTTGTAAGCTTGATATGTGCGCCAATACTTGTTTTTGTTGTATATCACAACAAAAAAAGACAATGGCCTCATGATAAGTTTTCTTATACCGTTGTAGTAGATACAGAAAAAATTGAGGTTATAGCATAGTCTGAAGGTAAGCATTCGCTAAACCACGTGTTATGTTTTAGCTTTATTAAAAATGAATAGTATATCGTTTTTAACTTGAACACGCGAATATAAGAACATTTGAACACATCTTAAACACGCATATCCCATGTGGTATAGCGTAAACTGACGACTTAAAACGTATATAAACACATGAAACCACCATGTCGAATGTCCAAGGTCAAATGTCTAATGTGGCGTTAATACCGACAGACAAGCACATGATTAAAACATATGTAATATACTGACTAACATATGTTAGTGCTCCTGTCTAGCGACTAGATACTAATTACTAAATACTTTTAAATACATGAAACCCGCACGGCGGGAGTGAATAAACTAAGGTTAAGGTAGCTCTCACCACTCAAGGGAATGATTAAAAACTCAAAGCTCATTGCTCAAGGCTTTTTCAACTTGAACACTCGAATACAAGAACACTTGAATACATTTTAAACACATGAAACTTACATCATTAATAGAAGCCCAAAAAATAGTATTGGATGAGTCAAAATCATTTGGGGAAGAGGTGGTTTCTTTGGACGCTTCCATTCATAGAACCTTAGAAGAGCCCGTTGTAGCAGATAGAGATTACCCTCCTTTCAATAGAGCGGCTATGGATGGCATAGCGATACACTCAGATGATCTAGGGAAGTACACCTCTTTTATCATTAAAGAAACTGTTTTTGCTGGTGCTTATGTCAAAGAAGCACTTAAAGCAGGAGAATGTTATAAAATTATGACAGGAGCTTCTGTACCTGATAGTGCTGATACTATTGTCAGAGTAGAAGATATAACGATAGAAGGACAAAAGGCGCAGCTTAATACAGAAAACATCAGAAGCCAGCAAAACATAGCTTTAAAGGGTGAAGATGCTCACCAAGGTGATGTTTTATTGAACAAAGGACATAAGCTTGCCGCTTGTGATATTACGACCATGGCTAGTGCAGGTTATGCAAAGGTGAAGGTATCCAAAAAACCCAGTGTAACCATTATCACTACAGGGAGCGAAATAAAGGCAGTGGGGGAGGAGGTACTTCCTTTTCAAATAAGAGATTCTAATTCTCATGCTTTGAAGGCATATTTGAAAAGCTACGCCATTGATGATGTAGTACATTACCGCATAGATGACGATCAGTCTGAGCTATCCGAAGCGATAACAAAAGGCTTAGCATCGGATGTGTTGATTTTGACAGGTGGAGTGTCTATGGGAGAGGCGGATTTTGTTCCAAAGTTATTAGTTGAGAGTGGTGTCAAACAGAAGTTACATAAGGTAGCCATAAAGCCAGGTAAGCCTATTTGGTTTGGTACGTCCAAAGACACCATTGTATTTGGCTTACCAGGAAACCCTCTTTCGTGTCAAGTAAATTTCTTGTTATTTATAGAGCCTTTCTTACGAGCATGTTTTGGCATGTTACCTAAAACACCTTTATACTTACCTCTAATGAAAACTAAAACAAAAAAGAATACATTAGACGTACTATACCCTGCTCGTTTACAACAGCAAAAAGAAGGAGTATATGTTGAGACTATAGCCTTTAATGGAAGTGGAGACATAAGAGCAACAAAAGAAAGTGATGGCTTAGTGCTACATGCAGGAGATAAAAAAGAACTCAAAGAAGGCGAACTAGTGCCTTTTTATCTTTGGTGATCTGCTTGTTTATGGGGTTGAGCTTTTCGAATATCAAGTACGAAGTTATAGGTTTTAGGTTTTACGTTTTATGTTTTTACGCTCTTGTGACTAAAAAACTGTAAATAGTTAATTGAAATCATTCATTTTTTCATTCACTTGATAAAAGGCACAAACAACCACCCCTTCATTATTAATTCTTCATTATACATTATTAATTAAAGCACGCCACTTTCGTGGAATAAAATCCTGCCCTTCACGTCAGTACGTCCCTATGTCTTTAAGTCAATACGTTCTTTTAATGACAAATCCTTCAATCGTCCATTG
>WTJX01000321.1 GCA_011524675.1 Cytophagales bacterium | reverse complement strand
GTGAATATTACTTCCTAAAGAGTCAAACCCTCCTGCTAGTGCCAAACTTTCAAAGGCTTTTTTATTAGCTGCCCTAAGGTCAATACGCTTGGCGAGATCAAATAAAGAAGCGTAAGCCCCTTCTTTTTCACGATTCTCAACAATAGTTTCTACAGCTCCACTACCTACTCCTTTAATGGCTCCCATACCAAAACGAACAGCACCTTCGTCATTTACTGAGAATTTATAATAAGATTCATTTACATCTGGTCCAAGTACCTTTAACCCCATACGCTTACATTCTTCCATGAAGAAAGTAACTTGCTTGATGTCGTTCATATTGTTTGACAGTACTGCCGCCATGTATTCAGCAGGGTAGTGGGCCTTACAGTAGGCTGTTTGGTAAGCTACCCAAGCATAGCAAGTAGAGTGTGATTTGTTAAAGGCATAGGATGCAAAAGCTTCCCAATCTTTCCATATTTTTTCTAGTATGTTTACATCATGTCCTTTTGCTGAGGCTTGTTCAAGGAACTTTGGTTTCATTTTAGCCAGCGTAGCAATTTGTTTTTTACCCATTGCCTTACGCAGTACATCGGCTTCACCCTTAGTAAAGTCAGCTAACTTTTGAGACAATAGCATTACCTGCTCCTGATATACTGTAATCCCATAAGTTTCGGCAAGGTATTCCTCGCAGGCTTCTAGGTCGTATTTAATTTCTTCATCTCCGTGCTTACGAGCAATAAAGCTAGGGATGTATTCCATAGGCCCTGGTCTATACAAGGCATTCATTGCAATAAGGTCAGCAAAAACTGTAGGTTTTAGCGAACGCATATGTTTTTGCATTCCTGGAGATTCGTATTGGAATACCCCTACAGTTTCTCCTCGTTGGAATAGTTCATAGGTAAGTTGGTCATCCAGAGGAAAGTTCTCTGGATCTAGTTCTACACCATGTTTTGCTTTTACAATTTTTACTGTATCCTTAATTAGTGTTAGGGTTTTTAGCCCTAAGAAATCCATTTTTAATAGTCCAGCATCTTCTACTACAGAGTTGTCAAATTGCGTACAGTACATGTCTGAGTCTTTTGCTAGAGCTACAGGTACGAATTTGGTAATATCATCAGGAGTAATAATCACTCCACAGGCATGTATTCCTGTGTTTCTTACAGATCCTTCAAGAATATGTGCTTGGGTTACTACTTCGGCATCAAGTCCATCACCTTCAGGGATTTGTAAGAATTGTTTTATTTTTTCAAGGTCTTCACCATTAAATTTCTCTTTGAGTTTCTCTTCAGGAACTCCAATAATTTTTTTGAGTTTCGTATTAGGTAGTAGCTTAGCAATATAATCGGCTTCATTTAGAGGTAGATCTAGAGCCCTTGCAGTATCACGTATGGCCGATTTAGCAGCCATTGTTCCATAAGTAATGATTTGAGCTACCTGATTAGCACCATATTTGTCGATTACATAGTCCATTACTCGTCCTCTTCCTTCATCGTCAAAGTCGATATCAATATCAGGCATCGACACACGATCAGGGTTCAGAAAACGCTCAAAAAGTAAGTCATATTTGATAGGGTCTAAGTTGGTAATCCATAGGCAGTATGCTACTGCTGAACCCGCTGCAGATCCACGCCCTGGCCCAACCGATACGTCCATTTGTCGTGCCGCACGAATAAAATCCTCAACAATAAGGAAGTACCCAGGGTATCCTGTTTTTTCGATAACTTCAAGCTCAAAGTCTAAACGTTCTTCAATAGAAGGAGTAATTTCTTCGTAACGTTTTTTCGCTCCTTCGTAGGTTAAATGACGCAAAAAGGCATTCTCTCCACGTTTACCACCATCTATTTTATCTTCTTCAAATTGAAATTTTTCAGGGATATCAAAGGCAGGTAATAATACATCACGTGCTAGTGTAAAGGTTTCTACTTTGTCAATAATTTCCTGAATATTCGTGATAGCTTCTGGGATATCCTTAAATAGTACTTTCATTTCATCTTGTGACTTAAAGTAATATTCTTGGTTAGGTAACCCATATCGAAAGCCTCTTCCACGACCTATAGGAGTCGCTTGTTTTTCACCATCTTTCACACAAAGTAAAATATCATGCGCGTTTGCGTTTTCTTTTTCGGTATAATAGGTGTTATTGGTAGCTACAATTTTGATATCGTATTGTTTAGCAAATTTTAAAAGTACTTCATTTACACGTTCTTCATCTTCTTGACCATGACGCATAATCTCGATATAGAGATCTTCTCCGAAAGTATTTTTCCACCAAACTAGTGCTTCTTCAGCTTGTTTCTCACCAATATTCAGAATCTTACTAGGAACTTCTCCGTATAGGTTTCCAGTAAGGCAAATGACATCTTCTTTGTATTGCTCTACTACTTTTTTATCGATACGTGGTACATAGTATTTTCCTGATACAAAAGCTATGGAGGACATTTTGGCTAAGTTGAGGTAGCCTTTTTTGTTTTTAGCAAGGAGTACGATCTGATATCCGTTATCTTTAACTGTTTTATTGGTATGGTCTTCACACACATGGAACTCACAACCGATAATAGGGGTAATTTCCTTGATAGGAGTAGGGAGTACTTCAAGAGGTTCTTGTCCTTCTTCTAATGTTCCATTTTGTGTGGCTTCGTAGCGGTCTTTGTGTTCTTGGTTTTTTGCCTTTGCATTTTTATTGTGCTTAATAGCAGCATCAACAAATTTGAAAGCCCCCATCATATTGGCGTGGTCTGTCATTGCTACAGCTGTCATGTTATTTTTGGCTGTAGCTGCTATTAAATCTCCGAAGCTTGTTGTGGCTTGTAGTACTGAGAATTGTGTGTGATTGTGTAGATGAGCAAATTCAGTATTTTCTAGTGCCTTAAGGTTTTCTGCAAGTTGTGTATCTGTAGGAACATCTTGAATAAGGTGTTTTTCAAGTTGCTTCTTGATCTTTGCGGAAGTAGCTT
>WTJX01000564.1 GCA_011524675.1 Cytophagales bacterium | reverse complement strand
CTTAAAACACAATGTCATGATTCACAGCTTCTTAAACATTTAAAAAACGAGAACACTTCAATATTCCTTTCATATATATAACTCTTAGTTCTAAAATATAACGGTATGCGTCATTTCTTTCTCTTACTATGCTTTTTCCTTTGTACAATTAATGTCTTTGCCCAACATGGAAAGATAACTTTCATTGAGCGTGAGCACGCTTTTGGGACAATCAAAGAGGTTGATGGTCCAGTATCTCATACTTTTGTTTTTATCAATAAAGGGACTAGCCCACTAAGAGTAAAAGAAGTAGATGTGTCTTGTGGTTGTACCACTCCTGAGTGGACAGAGAGTGCTGTAGCTCCAAATGATACAGGCTTTATTACTGCCGAATTTAACCCTGACAATAAGCCCGGTGAATTTGAAAAGTACCTTACCATTCATACTGACGGCAATCCACCTATAGATGAAATAAAAATTACTGGCTTTGTGATCGCTAGACCCACTGTACCAGAAGATGATTATCCGTATGAGTATGGTAGTTTACGCTTAAAAGATAGAAACTTCAAGATAGGACTGATCTCCACAGAGAAGGAGGAAAGTAGAGTATTTGAAGTTTATAACCAAAGCGAAAGCGATACGCTTAGACTTAGTACCAAACAAAGTAATGTAGCGCACATTCAGTTTGCTTTCAACGACATACCACCAAAAAGCAGTGGTGAGCTTACGCTAATCTATGATCCAAACAAAAAAAATGATTTTGGTAGTTACCTTAGAGACAAAATAAACTTGCCTATAAGTCACACACCAGACGATAGTATGACTGTGATTACTTCTATAGAGGAATATTTCCCCCCTATGAGTGAAGAAGAGTTGGCACAAGCACCCAATATATCGTTTAGCAAAGAAAGTGTAGTGTTGCCTAATGTACACACTGGCGAAGTTTCAGAAGCTACCATTACCGTAAAAAACACTGGTAAACAAACTTTAGTATTACACAAGGTATATTCTTCGTGTAAGTGTATAAACGCTACCGTAGAGGCAGATAGTCTAGCACCAGAGGAAAGCACCAATTTATACATTAAGTTTGATACAAAAAATAGAAAGGGAGCGCAGACAAAAAATATTATTATTTATGCAAACTCTCCTAAACAACCATATTCAGAAATTAAACTACAAACCAGAGTACTGGAATGATCTATCCTACAGATATCGAAAGCAAACTAAGTTTCGATAAAATAAAACTACACATACAAGAGCTTTGTCGTACAGATAAAGCGAAACAATTTGTAGCAAAGCTTCAATTTGTTAAGAAAAAAGCCTTGCTAGATAAGCTCTTGACGCAAACAAGAGAATATACTGACTTTCTATCTTCATCAGCACCGATCTCTATTTTTATTAGTAGTCGCATTAGTGATATACTACAAAGAGCCAATATCATAGGTAGTTATCTATCTGAAGATGAAGCCTTTGAACTGAGAACGACGATTAATAGTTTTTCTAATGCGTATGTAACGGCACAAACAGAAGATACTATGCCAAGTATCTCTGCTTTATGCGATGATATTTCTATCAGTAACCATCTTATCTCTGAGCTGAACCATACCATCAATGATAAGGGAAAGATTTCTGATCTAGCTTCTCCAGAGCTAAAGAAAATAAGGCAACAGATTATTTCTGAGTCTGGGCAGGTACGTAAAAATATCAATGCGATATTAAAAAATGCTCAAAAGGAAGGCTGGGCAGAAGACGGGATAGAACCAAGTATTCGTAACGGTCGCTTAGTGATTCCTCTTGCTGCCGAATATAAGCGTAAAATAAAGGGGTTAATCCACGATGTATCAGGTACAGGACAAACTGTATTTCTTGAGCCTGCATCTGTAGTGGATATGAACAATAGAATCTTTGAGCTTAATCAAGAAGAAAGAATGATTATTGCCAAAATATTGGTAAAGCTTACTTCTTTGATTAGAGAAGAGATTACAGACATTAGAAAGGGAATAGAGTTTCTCACACAATTAGATTTTATACAAGCAAAGTGCCTTTTTGGCAATAAAATCAATGCTACTGTCCCTCATATAAGCGAAGAGGGGACATCCAATTGGGTATTGGCATTTCATCCCCTATTGTATTTGTCTTATCAAGACCAAGCCAAAAAGGTAGAACCATTCTCTATCGAGTTTAACAAAGACCAAAGAATCATTATTATCTCTGGTCCAAATGCTGGGGGTAAATCGGTATGTCTTAAAGCTACAGGATTGATTCAATATATGTTTCAGTGTGGTCTGCCAGTACCTATGCACGAGTCTTCTAGCATGAAGTTTTATGAACGTATCTTCGCAGACATAGGTGATGACCAGTCGATAGAAGATGATTTGAGTACATATAGTGGGCACTTGAAAAATATGCGTTTCTTTATCCGTAACGCGGACAAAAACACGCTCTTCCTTATTGATGAGTTTGGTACAGGTACAGACCCTACTTTTGGTGGGGCTATAGCAGAAGGTATATTGAAAGAACTGGATCAAAAACAGTGTCAAGGTATCATTACCACTCACTACGAAAACATCAAAGAGTATGCTAACGCTAGAAAGGACATCGTCAATGCCTCTATGCAGTATGACTTAAAGCATTTGCAACCACTATATAAGTTGCAGATAGGTCAACCAGGTAGCTCTTATACCATACAAATTGCAGAGAAAATGCAACTACCAAAGGAGGTAATAGCATATGCTTCTCAAAAATTAGGGACTAAAAAAGTGGATTATGAAAAAATGATCCAGCAGTTAGAGCGAGAGAAAACAGCATTACAAGAAAAGCTAAAAGAAAACGAAAAGAAAGAAGCTAACCTAAAAAAGGTAACGGCAGAGTACGAAGAGCTAAAAGGACATATACAGCAAGAACGCAAACGTATTCTCAAAAAGGCAGAGACAGAAGCGTTACAAATAGTTTCAGGTG
>WTJX01000665.1 GCA_011524675.1 Cytophagales bacterium | reverse complement strand
GTATCTCCATCTTCAATGACATGTCCTTCTATACGCGCAAATTTATAGCCTGTATTCCACGTCCAAACCATACCGTCCGCATAGGCATCGGATAGCTCTCCCGTGGTATTGTCTGTGAGATTATCATCATCACTTAGTCCAAGCAAGAAACTTATATCACTATAAGTACCAGCAGGGACATTCTCTATCACTTTGTATATCTCATGAGAAGGATTGTCTAAGTCTTGCCTTACATAAAAAGCCGCATCTTCAAGTCCTATTTCTTCCTCATTTGCTGTAACGCTAAAGTCTGTCAAAAGGTATTGAAACTTCTCTAGCCCAAAGGTGTCTCCTTCTGCGGTAACGAAGGTGTTGTCATCAAGTGCAAAAGCGATGGTATGATCTCCATGCCCATCCGATGATAAGCGTGTGTGTGCATGTCCTTCTTCTGTGCTCTCAGGAGCTGTTTTACTCCCTATATGTTCTAAATAGATACGTACAGTTCCTTTAGTTTCATTCGTGTTGTCTGTCGTAGTATCGTCATCTTCTTTACATGAAGTAAAGGCAATCATTGAAATGCTAAGTGCAAAAATTATTTTTTTCATAAGTTTATATTTTGTGTTCAAGTGTTCGTGTATTCTTGTATTCAAGTTGAAAAAGCTTTTTAATTATATGCTATGAGCTTTGGGCTGTGAGCCATGAGTTTTTTGTGATTTGCTATTTGGGTTTTTACTCATCACTCATAATCCATCATTCATATGTCACTACGTCTTCACGTCTCAAAGTCTTATAATCTAAAACCTTACTATTCAAAAGGGTTTTGATGTTTTGTGTTGTTTATAAAGTCTTGGTCACTGAGCATTTGTAAGAAGACAATAATGTCTTCCTTTTCTTGTGCTGTCAGTTGTAATGTCTCACCTCCTTCTTCATTAGATGCCGCTGCAATTAATGGGTCTAAACCTGGGGAGTTGAGCATGACATGTTCATTATAATGATCCAATACTTCTTCTAGGGTACTAAACCTACCATCGTGCATGTATGGCGCTGTCAAGGCTATATTGCGTAAGCTTGGAGTTTTGAATCTGCCTACATCAAACGAAAAGCCTGTTACATCTGCTCTGCCCGAATCTATAAATTCAGCGTCTAAACCCGTATTATGAAAACTTTGGTTTATCATCAAAAATCCACTATGGCAGTCCCCACAGTTACCGCCTCTTTCTTCGCCTGCCGTGGGATGTGTAAAAAACAGCTGTAAGCCGCTAAGCTCTTGGGTCGTAGGTTCGTACTCTCCTAGCAGGTATTGATCGTACTTGGAGTTTGTAGATAATAATGTACGTTCAAACTGAGCAATCGCAGTCGCTAACCTGCTTTCTGTAATTTCTGCTGTTCCAAAGGCTTTCTCGAATAGAGGAGGATAACGCTCGCTACCTGTCAGGCGTGCTATTGCATCTGCTATAGGTAAGTCCATTTCGTTACTTGCTTCTATGGGCTGTAAAGCTTGGTCTTCTAAGCTTTCAAATGCACCGTCCCACATTAGCCTTTTACGCCATAGTAGATTAGCCAAAGACATAGCACTTCTCTTGCTTTCTTGCCCATCAATACCGATACTCTTTGCCTTTCCGTCTGTAAAGGCTTTGGCTGGTTGATGACAACTAGCACATGATACAGAAGAGTCTCTTGATAGTATGGGGTCAAAAAACAAGAAACGACCGAGAGATACTTTGTCTTCATCAAGACTGGATACATCTTCTGCATCATAGCCAAAGTCAAGGTAACTAGGGATTTCTAAGTAGTTTGTATTGATGCGCTCACTATGCTCTGTTTTGCACGAGATAAGCACAAAAAACAATATGATATATTGAAATCGCATATGGTTTAAATTTTTATTAAATGCTTTTTAAAATACATTTTTTTTGTCCGCCTACTTAGTCTATAAGTTTTTTAAATAATCAACAACTTATGGACTATAGACTCATTACTAAAAGCACATTAGAATTAAGACGTACTTAACCAAATACTTACTACAGCATGATTTTATTCCACGAAAGTGGGAAGGGAATAAAGATTAAATAGGCTAGTAGAAGGCTTTGCATAACTAAGGTTTTGTGCTTAGTCAAGGCTTTCAACATTTTAAAACCGCAGTTTACTGATTGTAAATGAGGATTTTAAAATGTTGTATAACGCTGAATAAGTGCAAAAGATGGTTTTGCAAAGCCTTCTAGTAGTATGTCTTGCTTGTTTGTGCCTTTACTTTAAAGTATAGGGTACGAGCTACTAGGTATAACGATTTTGGAGACACAAAAAAGTTATATATAAGACGTAAAAGTTAATACTTAAAAGCTGAAAGCTCATCAAAATCAATGACCTACCTTACCTAATGCTTATGTTAAGAAATGTATTGTGGGGGCTGTAAGATAGAGGTGTAAAATAAATAAGCATATAGGGATGGTGTATGCTTACTAAAATGTTTTGATATGTCAGTACTGTTCCTTTTTACTCTCAGAGACGGGGTGTGGATATATTTGAAGGTAAGAGCGTAATAAGTCGGGATGTTTTTTTTCTCAGTATCATCTTTCTTGTTAAGAGAGGCAAGTTTTTGCATTAACACACACTTTCCTTTACATGCCAACTCAGGCCTGTCTTTGTTTACACAAAGATGAGTTGCAATATATTCTTTATTGAGTAGGTAGGAGAAATAAACGGTGATAGGCGATGTTACGTTTACAAATAGCAATACCAGCATCAGTAGGGCGATATATGACTGAAACGTTTTTCTCATTGATGCAAAGGTAAGCAAGAAAACTTATCTTTTTTTATTGTTTCAAGTTTTTTAACCTCATTTGAAAAAAGTGTCTAAAAGTATTTATTTAGCCTTTTTTAGTTCTACTTTATGATGATAGGAATTATCACCAAAACCTGACAGGTTTGCGTTAAAAAAAATAGCCAAACAGTATGAAAA
>WTJX01000002.1 GCA_011524675.1 Cytophagales bacterium | reverse complement strand
GCTATCTATTAAATCCTGAAATGATTATTATTGGCGGAGGAATATCTAAGGCTGGGGGGTTGATCTTCAATCCCGTGAGAGAGCGGTTGAATAAATGGTTGCCTTCGCCTTTCGTTGAAGGGTTGAAAATCGTTTCTGCAAAATACGGAAACGAAGCGGGGATTATAGGATGTGCTAAGCAAGCAAGCCTTGTGGCAAGCTAAGAAGAACAATAGCTTGTCTTGGGAAGCCTTGTCTTTTCGTTATGAGGCTTGGACACTTATGCCTATAAAGAAAGTTGTCTCATGCCTTCAAATAAGACAATGCCAGATGCGGTGGCTAGATTTAGTGATCTCACATGGGTAATATCCATAGGGATCGTTCGTAACTTATCAGGATAAGCTGAGAGAAATGACTCAGGTAGGCCTCTTGTTTCCGAGCCAAAGATAAGGTAATCACCTTTGTTATAAGACGCGTTCCAATAAGATGTGTCTGTTTTAGTTGTGAGAAGGTGATATTTTTTGGGGTCTGAAGCGTCTATGAAAGCTTCTAAGTTTTCCCAGACCTTCAAGTCGACATGTTGCCAATAGTCTAACCCGGCTCTTTTGACGGCTTTTTCGTTTAGCTCAAACCCCAGAGGTTTGACTAAGTGGAGTGTAGACCCCGTAGAGAGGCATAGTCGCCCAATGGCTCCTGTGTTGTGTGGGATGTCAGGTGTGACGAGTACGACATTAAACATAATGCTTTATAGAAATAACGGGGCCGCGAGAAAATCAAAAAATGAGTCTATTTTTATTAGAATTTTTAGCATTCTTTATATAGATGTAATGAATAATACTCTATCAAATATTACGCGATATTAAGAGAATGTTGACTTTCTGAAAAATTAAAAACAAAAGGCTCAAGAAGATAGTTGCATGGAGAGTTTACAGGGAAACCTTTTGTGTAGACCAAAGGTGATTATTCCTTTAAAAGAACTGTATTAAGGTGAGAGATAAAATTGTGAGAATATGGATAAAGTAGAAGAATACGAAAAGAAGATTAATGGCTTTTATGGAAAGTTGGAGAAGCTTTATAATTCTTTACCTCCTGAGATTCGGAAGCATGTAACGGCTCGAAACCTTGCAATATTAGGGGTTTTGGTCGCTTTCTTATTCATTAAGCCCTTGTTGTTTTCTAAGCCTAAGAAGGTGAACCCTCGTAGGCCTCAAGCTAATATTGAGTTTCAAAAACTTTCAGATGTTCACGAAACAATTAATGCGGTTCATATTCCTTTAAAGATTCCTCTTACCAATTTACGAAAGTATCTGAACTCTAAAGCTCCTACTTACATTCCTGTAAATGAAGGATTAGAGCCTCCCAATATTCCAGAAACGCCCTTACCCAATCAAACCAGTATGTCATTTATAGGAGATGTGGAACTGGGTACTATTATTCTGGCGCCCAATACGAATTCTTTTCAAACGACTATCCCAATTAAGGGGGAGTTTAAGTCGTTGATTAATTATGAGTTAGATATAGGTATTCCAGGGCTTAATTCTTCTAGTAGATTTCAGACATTTCATTATGCAGGGGATGTAAGCATTAATAGTTATCCTACAGTCTCTCCTGATTGGGAGTTAGAGCCTAATATACGTGCCAGAGTATCATTTGCGGAGGCTTACTTTGATTTTGATCCGATTCTTGATCTACGAAAAGAGGCCACACTTTTTGCGGATGAGGTGATTGAAAAAGAAATTGCAAAAGTCGAAAAACAAATTTTAGACTCCTTTAACTTTAGAAGAGCTCTACAACCTATGTGGAACCTACTTAGCAGCTCTTATGTTTTGAGTAGGAAAAACAAGACTTATATATCACTTGATCCAAGTAAAATTTATTACGAGGATACCAAAACTGAAGATGGGATTCTACACCTCGGAGTGAAATTAGTCTACATATGCCGAACATACGTGGATCAGAAACCACCATCGAAAGCACTTATGAAAATCCCTACCATGATAGATGGAAAAGGGCAGAAGGATTCTTTTGATCTCAAGTTACCTTTTACGATTCAATATAAAGATTTAAATTACAGCCTCACTAAAAAGCACTATATGACCAAATACGAAAGCGATTTGGGCTTGCTAGATCATGATATAGGAGGTGGTAAGTTTTCGATTCTGGATGTGGAACTTTTTGGAGATGCTAACTTTTCTTACTTTAAGGTAGGCTTCAAATCTAAAAGTGCTAGAGGAAAGAAAGTGGCGGGTAACTTATATCTCAGAGCCACTCCAAAGCTACAAAATGGGCATATTAAGTTTACAGACATAAAGTATACGAAGGAGACGCGTTATGCTCTGACAAGGTCTGCAAAATGGTTACTTAATGATGAAGTGTATAAAATGATAGAAGACTTTTCATCTTATGATATTTCCGAAGAAGTTTATCTCTTAGAAAACGATCTTAATACCCGCTTAGGCAATGTAGGAGTAAAAGAAGATATAGGGGTAGCATTTCAAGGGCGAGTGAAGGTTCAAAATATTACAAACCTTACTCTGCAAGATAGTTGCTTCTCTTTATTAGCACAAGCGAGTGGAGAGTTAAAAGCCGATACAGATTATTTAAAGGGTGATTTGAGACCCGTTGTAGAGTTGGATTAAAAAGTAAGATCTTTTGTTGACTACTAGAAAATTTTATGATTTAAGAGTTGGGTAATCTTGGACCTGTGGCTGAGCGGCTGAAAGCGCTCCCCTGCTAAGGGAGTATACCAGTGATGGTATCGAGGGTTCGAATCCCTCCGGGTCCGCCACTTTTCTTTAAGGTTTCTGTTGGTAACAGTAAAATATCACAATTGGTTATGACATACCTTAGAGATTTTTTCTCAAGACGCGGGTGTCTTGCTTCTATTTTGCTTCTTATTTCAGGCATACTTGCATGTTTTTTGTTTAAGATAGAATCCTTTGTAGTAGAGAAGCATTTAAT
>WTJX01000219.1 GCA_011524675.1 Cytophagales bacterium | reverse complement strand
CATCATTAGCCGCAAAGAATGTATCGCTCTACGTTGCTAAAGAAGGTAGTGACCAAAATGCAGGGACGAAGTCCAATCCTTTTGCAAGTTTAGAAGGAGCAAAGCAGTACATCCGCCAGCAAAAATTGGCAGGCAAGCATACGATTACTATATATGTCTCTGAGGGAGAGTACAATCTAGCTTCTACTCTTAGTCTTTCTGCTGAGGATGCAGGAACAGAAACTCACCCAATTACCTATCAAGCTATCAAAGGGCAAAAGGTGCTACTCAAAGGAAGTAAAGAAATTAGTGCCTCTGCATGGAAGCCATATAAAGATGGTATTTATCAACAGTCTTTGAAAGGTACAAGCTTCGAAAACAAAGAAATCACACAATTGTACATGCAAAATAAGCGCATGGTTCGTGCGCGTTATCCTAACTGGGACTATAGTGATCCTTTGCGAACAGGTACAGGTTATTTGTTGTGCAAAGATGGTTCAAAAACTCATATAGAGTGGAAAGAAGAAGCTGGTCTTGACGAACGTAAGCAATGGAAAAAGCCTAGTGAAGGGATTTTGCATGCTTTTCACAGACACAATTGGGGGAATATGCAGTATCACATCAAAGATGTAGACTGGGAAAATAGAAAAATAAATGTAGATCAAGGTGGTTGGCAATGTCAACGAAGGTTTGGTATGGGAGTACATGGGCATACGTCTTCACCTTTTTATGTAGAAAATATCTTTGAAGAGTTGGATGCTACCTTTGAGTGGTATCAAGATAGAGAAAATAATGTCCTTTATTTTAAACCACCAGCTTCCATAGACCTTTCAAAAGTAAGTGTAGAAGCAGCTTCTATGGTACGCTTGATCGAATGTATCGGTACAAAGCATATTCATTTTGATGGTTTTAGCTTGTCACAAAGTCAAACAACTTATATGGATCAGTCAAACTATATCGACTTGGCAAGAGGAGACTGGGCAATCAATAGAAATGGGGCTATTCACTTTTTGAATAGCGAGGATTGCTCTGTGAAGAATACTTACATCTCACAAGTAGGAAGTAATGGTATTTTTGTAGAAGGCTATAACAAAGGAGTACATATTTCTGGCTGTCTCATCGAAGATATAGGCGAAAGTGCCGTGTGTTTTGTTGGTAGTCCTAAAGCGGTACGAGAGTTTCAGACATGGGAAAAATATGTGCGCCCTACTTTTGCGTTCAAAGATTTAGAAGCTGGACCTAAGACCGAAGATTATCCAAGAGAATGTAGCGTATCGAACTCTATCTTGAGAGATGTAGGGATATATGGTAAGCAGACATCAGGTGTAGTAGTTTCTATGAGTATGGACATTACCATTAGCCACTGTAGTATTTATCGTATCCCTAGAGCTGCTGTTACCTTCAACGATGGTACATGGGGGGGACACATCATGGAGTATTGCGATATCTGGGATGCCATACAAGATACTGG
Source organism: Cytophagales bacterium (assembly GCA_011524675.1). Classification (GTDB taxonomy): domain Bacteria; phylum Bacteroidota; class Bacteroidia; order Cytophagales; family JAAEPT01; genus WTJX01. Next base: position 1,494 of record WTJX01000219.1, on the reverse strand, counting down.
AGAGCATGGCCCTTTCAACGGATGGGGAAGGGAACGTTTTTGGAATGGTAGAAATTCAAAAAAAGAATTGGTAAAGCTTGATGCTTTAAAAACGGTTCACCTTAGAAATAACCGTGTTGGAAACTATGGTGCAGGTATCAGCGCAGGAAACTGGACAATAGACCTTGATGATGGCTGCTCTAACTACCATATATACAATAACCTCATGTTAGGTTCTACCTTGAAATTGAGAGATGGGTACTTTAGAAAAGTATGGAACAACATTATGGTGAGTGCCATAGCGCCAGGTTTTCATGTTTGGGATACCAATAATAGTGAGGATACCCTCATGAATAACATTATTGTGATTTCGGGACAAAACGAAGGTCATGGCTATGTCAATAGAAGTATGATTGGACCAGCGATTATGCCAGAAGATCATGGCGTATGGGGTTTCTTTGATAATAATGTGTGGTGGAATACTGAAAACAAAGATTTTGTTGCTGGGAATATTGTCAAAAGTTTTGCGCAGTGGCAAGAAAAACAAGGAAAGCATGATGTGATAGCGGATCCTTTGTTTGTTGACCCTGCTAATGGAAACTACCACGTCAAAGAAAATTCTCCTGCGTTAAAAACAGGTTTCAAAAACTTTGACATGGATAATTTTGGGCATCAAATGACGCAATTAGTAATTCCTAATAAGCAGTTTGTAGGTACTACTAAGGTAACGATCAAAGCTGACCCTAGAGCTAAAGAAGTAAGGTATACATTAGATGGTACTGTACCTACTGCTACATCATTGCAGTATAAAAAACCTTTTGAGATCAAAGAGACTACATACATAAGAGCAGCCTCTTTTGACAAAAAGGGAGTACAAGTAGGTTTTGAAGACGCACAGACACTTAGGAAAGTAGAAAAAGTAGTACATCAAAGCTGGCTGTCTTCTTATATCGCAGGCAAGACTGTTCCTACTGACCGTTCTAAACAACATGCAAAACCAAAGCAAGCAGCGACTACTCATAGTAGTGCCTTCAAATGGAAAGACATGGATTTGTTGACGATTACAGACTATCCAGATTATATAGATGCTTCTGGTGGACAATTTTATGGCGTTTTTGTTGAAAAAATAGTCCCTTCTTCGCCTGCCGCTAAAGCAGGCTTCAAAACAGGAGATACCATCATCAAAGTAGGGAATAAGGGGGTACGTAATCTACAAGATTTCAAAAACCATATCCAATCGTCTAATCAAAAACATACCTATCAAGTTTTTAGAGGTTATACTTACGTAAACATAGAAATGTAAGTAGGTTAGGTTCTTTATGAAGGCTTTTCAAAATGGTGACAGTACGCTGTGCTTCTTTATTGTAAAGCCTTCTACTACTATTTATTATGTATTACCTTATAAAAAATAATGAAAAATATGATAAAAACATTTCTAAAGGCAAGCCTATTTATTACGATGTATTTAGTGATTACACTAAGTATTGCTAAAAAAAATAAAACGCAGTGGGTTAT
>WTJX01000390.1 GCA_011524675.1 Cytophagales bacterium | reverse complement strand
AATTTTAATGTAAACTAGCTTCTTATCTACAAAAAAGACTTACCCCTTTTTATCGTTTTTAAATGCTCTAATATTATATGTAAAACTCAACATATAATACCTTCTCAACACTAATGAGTTGACTTGTTCTATATACGTATTGTAGGTTGTTTGTGTATTTGAATTGTTTTGATTTAATGCGTCAAAGGCATACAGCTTTATTTCACCCAACTGATTTTTAAACATTTTCTTCCCTATCCCCACGCCTAAAAGAGAAAACTGTTGTGCTAATTCATCGGAAAAGCCTGCGTAAAACTGATGATTGTATGTTGTTTCAAACAAAAGCCCCTTTTTACTTCTTATATTCAATCTTAATTTAGAAATCTGAGTGAGATACTGATTATTTTGATTATTAGTCAACTCATTTTGAGTAAGGTTCAACGAAGAATTTGAGCTAAGTGTAAAATCGATATACTCACTTATATTACTGCCTAGTACCAGCCCTAGTGACATAGACTCATTGTGTGTGAAATAGGTCATATTATTACTCACAGCTGGCGTTTTACTATAGCTTGTATTTAGATTGATGTTCAAGTTAGACTTCAAAAGACTAATAGGAATACCATATGATACAAAAGAACTCAAAGAAAGATAGCCTTTTAAGTTTTCGTATGTACTCAATTGTGTCCCTGTGGCTAAATCTATACCTGAAAAGACTGTCTCTGTAGTAGCGGTAAAGGTACTATTGGCAATATAGTTTGTAGAAAAGTTCCCCATTAGTCCTGCAAAAAAGACAGTACCGTTTTCTACATTAGTAGCATTGTACCTTAGATGCAGGTGATGTGTATTTTGCTGTCGTAACCCACTATTCCCAATAGACAATTGTAGCGCATTGCTATTATCTATGACTTCTTGCAATTGTGTCGTAGTGGGTTTTTGAGCATTGAGGCGATAAATAAAAAATAGTTTCTTTTGCTCCGATAGGTTAGTTTTAAATACCACACTTGGCTGTAAGCTATTAAAGTTATTTTCATTATCAAAGGGTGTAGGGAATGTCTGCTCATTTATAAGTTTGGCTAATTGATAGTCAAGCTTAAACATAAGAAAGCTTCTCTTTTGTCTATTCATTATCCTATAAGCTAGTCCTGCTGTATGTGTACGATAAGTATTATCAAACACATTGGACAAATTTGTATCTAGGTCTGTATATGTATTACTTGAAGAGGATAAATTAAATGTTTCTGTACGAGATTCTGCTGGTTCTATGGCGTAATTATAAGAAAGCATCACCCCCTTAGAAAAAGAGTTTTTAATAGGCTCACTAAATGTAAATCCTACCTTATAATTCACATCATTACTTTTCAAAAACGCTTCTTGGTCTAAAGAGTCCGTAAGTAAATTATTGGCATCTAGGTTATGGTATAAACGTTGACTTTCCCCACTATTGTGTGCTATACCATGCTCTACCATCGTAGTAAACACTCGCCCTCTTTTGGCAAAGCTATGCCTATACAGTAGTCTTCCACTCCAGTTGATTGCTGTCAAGTCAGACGAAGATAAATCTTTATAATTATCTACTAAAGAATCTTCCAATACATTAAGTCCAGCTATATTGTCTGTCCCTTCGTTTAACTGCATAGTCAAACGAGGCAAGAAAAGGATCATATCATTATCTGAAATATTATATTTCAAACGTAAGTTTAAACGGTGGTTGATGTTGGTACTATTCGTAGTTTCTGTTTCTGTATAACGTTGGATTGGACTAAAGTAATCTTGCTGAGTAAATACTCTACTATCATTGTCCGATAGATTAAAAAAATAACTAGATACCAATTCTATTTTTTTACCGAAGCTATTTTGATAGTTTACTCCAAAAGCATGTGTGGTAGAAATCCCACCTTGTTGTCCTACTAAAAAATCATTCGCATCTCCAGAAATGCCACCTCCTCTAGGGCCACCTCCGAGACCTCCAGGACCTCCGCCCCTAGGACGTCCGCCGCCGCCACCGCCCCTAGGACCTCTACGACCATTTTGTTGAGAAACTACACCCAACAAATCTTCAGTGGCAAAATTTTGAATGTTTATATTATTACTTTGCCCGATAAATGTGATTCTTTTTTTGTCTTTGAATAAATTTATATTCCCTCCTACCCTATACTTATCCTCATAGCCATAGCCAGCGTATGCTTTACCAAATGCACCGTTTTTAAATTCTTCTTTTAATGTAAGGTTAAGGGTTTTGGTAGTATTTCCTGTATTGAAACCAGTTAACTGGTCTTGCTGACTCTCTTGGTCAAATACTTGTATTTTTTTGATTACCTCAGCAGGTAAGTTTTTGAGTACGGTATTGGGGTCTCCACCAAAAAAGGGCTTTCCATCTACCAAAACCTCTTTGACATCTTCTCCTTGTGCTTGTACTTTACCATCACTTATGACAATACCAGGCATCTTTTCGAGTAAGTCTTCTGCCGTAGCGTCATTATTCACTTTGTATGCCTCTGGGTTTAGCTCTAGCGTATCACCGTTTAACTCCGCCCTCTTTTTGATCTTTTCTATCTCTACCGTTTCAAGCATTTTTACATCTACTTTCATGGCTAGCTCACCTATCTTATTAAAGCCTTGCTTGATGGCTACCTTCTGTTTGTGGGGTAAATACCCTATGTACTGAACAGAAAGGTCATACTCTCCAATAGGAATACCTCTAAAAAAAAAGCGGCCTAAAGAATCTGTAAAAACGGCTTTTCGTGTGGAAGTAGCTGTATGGTCTAGTATTACTGTCGCACCTAAAAGGGGATCTTTTGTCTTTTGGTCAAGCACCTTACCTGCTGCCATAGTTTGTGAAAAAGAAGATAGTGCCCATGAGAGCATCAAAAGGGATAAAAATATTCGCATGTTACTATAGACCTAATAATACTATAAAGGTTTAACCCAACTTGGCAAAAAAATGCGTTTCTGTGGAACTACGCTTGATTTTAGCG
>WTJX01000544.1 GCA_011524675.1 Cytophagales bacterium | reverse complement strand
AAGAAGTTACAGAAGTAGCAGGCAAATCCATTACTTACCTCAAAGATGTAAGACCTATCATGGAAAAGTATTGTTTTGGTTGTCATGATGAAGACCTACAACGTGGAGGGGTACAATTGGATAACCTTAATCCAGACTTTGTTGATGGTCCTGATGCTGAGTCATGGCATACTGCCTTAGACCAAATCAATGCTGGAGCGATGCCACCAGAAGGCAAAAGAAGATATACCGATGAAGAAAGAAGAATCTTGGTAGATTGGATCACAGCATCACTTGAAGAAGCAGCTAAGGTAAAAAACGAAAAGAATAATAAGAATAGAGCAAACCTCAGAAGGCTCACTAAAGCCCAATATACCAACTCTTTGAAGGATATATTAGGCCTAGATATTGACTTTGGAAAGTCACTACCAAACGATGGTAAATCAAAAATGGGGTTCACCAATAATGCAAGCGTATTGCAAGTATCACCTTTGCATATAGATTATTATCAAAAAATAGCAAGAGAAGCCCTAGGCAAGGCTATTGTTTATGGTGAGAAACCAGCGACCACACACTACAAGGTTTCCATAGAAAAAGGGGTAGCGCCAGCCATGAAAGGTGGTAGTTTTGGTGGTTTTCAAACGGTTATCATTAGTCCAGAAGACTTTAAAGTAGATATGCTAGGCAATGATGGAAACATCATCACCAAAGAGCAAGACAGTAAGCTTGCAGAAAAAATCAGTAGTATATGTTTAGATATGAGAGGATCAGATAGAAATCGTTTCTTAATAGATAAGTCTGGTATGACGTTATACTCTTCTTTACCACATAAAGAAATTCCTCCAAAATCTTGGCAAGGTCCTTCTCCAAATTTGAAAATGTTGATTAAAAACAATTTTCCATCGGAGGGTAAGGTAAAAATAAAAGTAGAAGCATCGCAAGGACTAGCTTTTCAAAGGAAAAAAAATACGTTCATGTCTTTTAGTGATGACACTAGAAAGCCAGCACCAGAACATAAGAAAGCAATCGTAGTTCAACCTAAGGAGTTTGGTAAGCTGAAAAATTTAGAGTTGAGCAATGAAGGAAAGCTTATCGTAGCACAAAATATACCTGAATCTTCTTCGGCAAATATGAGAATGAAAGTACCTTCTACAGGCTTTTACCAAGTAGATATGACGCATCCGTATAGTGCCGCAGGAAATATGCCTAGCTATAGGGTTCAGGTGGATAACTCTAAAGTAGAAAATAGGCTGAACCTTGATCCATCTTTAAAAGATCAAGAAAGTATTACTACTCCTCTAGGAGCTATATATTTTACCAGTGGGATGCACAAAGTAACCATAGGAGGAAGCTTTTTTATAGGAATGAATAAGATCACTTTCACCCCTCTAAAGGAGAGCGATCCATTTATTGTAAAACTAAAAGAAGTAGAGGAAAAAGAAGCCTTAGCCAATAGTACGAAAAATACGAATAACTATCCTTCTATCAGACCTTTTTTAGGCACAAGAACGGATGATGGTATGCAGTACCAAGCATTCAAAGAATCCAAAGAGGTACGTACAGCACCAAAAGAGTTTAAGACCTTTGAATTCACTACACACTTGGAAAATTATCCGACACCTGTGTACGACCCTACCGACAAAGGGAAACTTGCTAATACACTTATTGTAGGATTGTGGAACAATAACTTAGTGAAACAAAATGGAAAATCAGGAGCACCTTTGTTGATTAAATCTATAGAGGTAGAATCGCCTTATTATGAGGCTTGGCCACCAAAGAGCTACACAGACATCTTTTTTGATTCAAAGAATAAAGCCAACAAAGAAGAATATACCAAAGAGATTTTAACAGCTTTTATTTCTAAAGCCTTTAGAAGAAAAGCGAGTTCTTACGAAGTCAATCGTTTCATGACTTTTTGGAAAACAATCAAAGATGATTATCCTACCTATGAAGAAGGCATAAAAGAAGTATTGGTAGGAGTATTATGCTCTCCACAGTTTTTGTTCATGTTTGACACCAAAAAAGACGAGCAGACCAAAGACAAAGAAGAGTATTTATTAGCTTCAAAACTATCTTATTTCTTGTGGAATGCTCCACCAGATGAAGAGTTGATTTCTTTAGCCTCCAAAGGAAAGCTAAAACAGTCCCTTGCCTCTCAAATAGACCGTATGGTACACAATGAAAGGGTTTGGCATATGATCAGAGCCTTTACCTATGAGTGGTTACGCATAGATAGGCATCAAAGTATGCGTGTGAGTGTGGAGGACTACCCAGACTTTACGCGCTTTGTTAAAGAAGATATGGTAGACGAAACCTATCACTTCATACATCATGTATTGAAAGAGAACTTAACCATAGAAAACTTAGTGGACTCGAAGTTTGCCATGCTCAATCAAAACTTAGCAGAGTTTTATGGTATCAAAGATGTGAAAGGGACACAGTTTAGACCCGTGATGTTGGCTTCCACTGCTAGAAGAGGTGGTTTATTATCTCAAGGAGCATTTTTGAGTGGTCATTCCAATGGTACACAAGCACATACCATCAAGCGTGCTGTTTGGTTAAAAGAAAAGATTTTGGGTGAAACGCCACCACCGCCACCACCCAATGTTCCTGACTTAGACCCAGAGACACCCGGTTTTGAGGAGATGACACTCAAAGAACAATTATTTGTACATAGAAATAAACCTTCATGTATGGATTGCCATAGAAAGATAGATCCATTCGGTGTAGTATTTGAGAATTATGATGCCGTAGGAAGGTATAAGACACAAGCCAAAGGCAAAGCTATTGATACAAAGTCTACACTTCCAGACGGAACAGAAGTAGTAGGGATAGAGGGGATCAAAGATTATATCTTAAACAAAAAGAAAGACCAATTTACCAAAGCATTGGTAGAGCATTTGTATGCTTATGCGCTAGGTAGAGATATCACCTTTGCAGACGAAAAAGAAATAGAACGAATTGCTGAAGCAGTAGCAGC
>WTJX01000706.1 GCA_011524675.1 Cytophagales bacterium | reverse complement strand
AAATAATTGTGCACTACACCGTCTTGCTCCCCTTTGGTACACATATAGTAGAAGTGATCTGAACTTTGTAGCTTAGACCATACATGCAATAGATGTTTGTTTTTAGCTGTTTTTACTTTCTTTTCTAAGGAATGTATTTTGCTTACAGCCTCATGCTGCATAGAGTTTTGCAACCATGCAGAAAGATCTCTTTCTTTATCTGCCCAAGAGATAGGATTGTGCGCATCGAAGATACCCTCAGCACTTAGGTTTTTAATCGCTTCACTAGGCGTAATAAAGCTAAGTCCACGGTCTAGCACCTCTTTGGGCCAATGACGAAAAAAATCAAAGATACGCGTATCTTCCCATTGGTGTTCTCCAATACTTTCGTAATCCATGAAAATATTGACAATCTCCCCTTGCTCTAGACTAAGCCAATCGGCATATTTGTTAGCATTCAAAGGATACTCCGACCAGTTCTTGTCAGAAAATCGAAAACCTATATCATCAGACAAAGAATAGTTTCTCAAAAAGGTTTTGATCTTATCGCAATTAGGTGCTTTGTACAAATGATTAGATGACCTCCCTCCTAGCAGGCTATCTATGCCTTCGGTCATGATGCCTTTGAAGCCCATTTGCTCCACATAGGCAGCAATCTCATTGGAATAAATCAACTCTGTATTTCTAAATACTTTTGGCTTTACGCCAAAAAGTGTTTCTATTTTCTTTTTATGAAGTTTTACTTGTCTTTTGAACTCATCCTTAGAATAAAAATATGCCAAAGAATGATAATACGTTTCTGATAATAATTCTACAGATCCCGTATTGACCAACTCTTGAAAAGAAGCCAAAACATCGGGTCTATGATGCTCTAGTTGCTCTAACAATACACCACTAAGCGAAAACGCTACCTTAAAAGCTCCTTTGCTTTCTTGAATCAATTGCAGCAACATCTTATTGGCAGGCAGATAACATTTGTCTGATACCTTATTAAGAATTTCTGCATTGAGTTGATCGTCTTCGTAAAAAGGTTCTGAACCTATATCAAAAAAAGAATATTTCTTTAAACGGTTAGGCTGATGTACTTGAAAATATAAACAGATAGATGCCATAATAAAGTTTGTAGTTTAGGTTTTAATTGAGTTGTTATTTGAATGCAGCGCCTTCTATGAATAAACTGCCACGCCTTCTTCTAGTGACTGAAAAACATCCAATATCTTTTCAGCGGAGTGATCCCACGTCAAGTTTTGCAAGTTCTTTTTATTTTTCGCCACCAACTGATTAGCAAGTTTTTTACTTTCTAGTAGGGAAACAATATGCTCTGCCATGAGGTTGACATCCCAAAAATCTGCTGTCAACGCTCCTTCTAACACTTCACTCACGCCCGACTGCTTAGAAAGCACGGTAGGAATACCAAATTGCGCTGCTTCTAATGCCGATAGTCCAAAAGGTTCTGAGACAGAAGGCATACAATACACATCTGTCATACTCAGTAAACGATTTACCTTGTCTTTATCCAAAAATCCCGTAAAGTGAAATTTATGTCCTATATTTCTATAAGCCCCTTTTTCTATGAGTCTTTTGAGCTTGTCTCCTGTACCTGCGACTACAAAACGTACCTTTGGATAAGCTTCAAACACTTTAGAGGCGATCTCCATGAAGTTTTCTGGTCCTTTTTGGTGGGTAACCCTTCCCAAGAATAAAACTAACTTCTCTGGAATCTTCTTTACTTCTTTGAAGCTTTCTACTTCTATCGCTCCATTGTGTACGGGATAAATTTTTGAAGCATCTATACCATAATGGTTTGTAATTACTTCTGCGGTATATTTACTCACAGGAATCACTCTGTCAGCGTTTTGCATACCATATTTTTCTACATCATAAATCCACCCTCTACTGTGCGAACCTACTCTGTCGTAGTCTAAGGCATGTACATGTACTACTAGTGGTTTCCCTGTGATTTGTTTGATGGTAACACCTGCCAAAAAAGTCATCCAATCGTGGGCGTAAATGATATCGAAGTCAATGCTCTTGCAAAGCTTCTCTGCATACTTTGCATAAAATATTACTTTTTGGATGACATCCTCACCATATACTTCTTTACTTTTGAATACTTCCAAAAAGTCTGGAGAGATGCCTTCAATCCCTATGATATCTTTCGAGATATGCTCAATCTCTTGGCTTATCTTCTGCGCATCGGTTTTTGTAGTGGTGCTATACTGATAATAAGGATCAACCGTTGCTTCTACGATTCCCTTTATCTCTTGATCTAGTTGTTCTTTTCTACTTTTCTCAAACTGTAGCTCCTCATGAAACACTTCACTGGCATTGAGGTGATTGAGCCCTATCAATTTCACATGAGGTATCTGTTGATCGTCTGGACTAGTTTTAGGTAAGACAATTGTCAAATCTAGGTGTTTTGACAATGCTTTACTTATGCCATAACATGCTACTCCAAGTCCTCCATTTATCAAAGGAGGAAACTCCCAGCCTAGCATGAGTACTTTTTTTCTTTTCATCATTGGTAGTTACTTTTTTTCTCTTGAAAACATCATAAAAGTAATAAATATTTTTGTCCGTATCATTATTACACTTAAATTTAAATCAATTTTTCTTATCACAAAAAAAGTTTTTCTTTTTTCTGTGAAAAAACAGAAAAAAACATTTATTTAAACTATTAAAATATAGATAAAAGTGGATAAATTCGAGGGGAACTATATGGAGAGTTTCAAACATGTCTCAAATAGAGATGCGTTTGTAGGAGAGGTGAAAGAAGTATATAGAAAAGAAAACAGATTTTTTTTCTCTACAGAAGTTACTACCTTTTCTGTAGAAGTATTGTCAGAAAAAATACTTCGATTTCGTTATGCTTACTACCATGATTTTGACAAAGACTTTAGCTATGCCATTGATCCAAAATTCAAAACAAAAGATACCAGCATAGAGTTCAGCGAAAATGAACAACAAGCGACTATCAGTACCA
>WTJX01000109.1 GCA_011524675.1 Cytophagales bacterium | reverse complement strand
ATTCATCATTCGTGCACCAAGTAAAGTCCCAGCAGGCACAACTTCTGATCTTGTCCTAGCTAGCATAGACTTATTGCCTACTGTTGCAAAACTTTCAGGAGCAAAAGTACCAAATGATAGAGTAATCGATGGACTAGATGTTTCTGAGGTTTTTCTTGGCAGACAAAAAGAGCTTGACCGACCTTTTTTCTTTTATCAACATGAAGCCCTTAGAGCAGTACGTCAGGGAGATTGGAAGTTACACCTTATACATTCTGATTTAGATAGAACTAAAGAAGGACAGAAATGGTTGTCTCATGTTCCTGAAAAAGATAGACCTTATATAGAAGAAATTACACTATATAATTTAAAAGACGATATAAGTGAAACTACTAATGTTGCCAAACAAAACCCTAAAATAGTTAAAAAGCTATTGAAGGAAATAGAATACGCCAAAAAAGACATTGGCTATCATGATGTGATAGGCGAAAATTCAAGAAGAAGGAGTGTAAAACACTGATAGTTTTTTTAATTCTACTTTACGAAGTTAGGGCGTTTCCCACCAGTGCTCCCCTCAAATTAACGCCGAGCCCTTCCCTTTATGGGGTAATAAAGGAGGACGTTACTAAACTGTTCTCTCAACGCTCAGTTTAGTAACTAGCCAGACTGCGTGGGTAGCACATGGTTTCTATCCCTTACGCAAGCTTTTAAACCAAGATTTTTTAGATGACAAAGTAGGATTGTTTCAACTTCGTAAAGTGGAATTAAAAACAAAAAACTATTTTTGAGGGGTATATTCTATCCAGTTGATCGTCATTAGCCCCTTTTTTGAATTCTTGATTACTTTTCCATTACAACTAAGGTATAATGTATGCTTTCCACTCACCTTTGGTAAGCTAGATGAAATATTAATATAGTCTTTACTAGACTCTACCGGGATACTAGCAATCGGCTCACTGTCTTTGTCGTCTAACCTTACTTCCACCGTGTTTTGAGTTGATCGCTGGTCAGAATAGGCTCGAATGAAAAAAGGGATGTCTTTATTTTTAGTATTACGCCCAAAATCCACATCATGATAGGCAATATAACTTTCAGCACTAAAGTTAGTAAGGCTCTTACTTCCGTCTTTGTCAAAACATATTTCTTTAAGAAGGTCAGACGATTTTTCAAAGTCGTCAGCTTCAAGGTGAATTTTTCCTTTGCCATGCTCACTATTATCTACTTTTTCTAAAGAAAATTCAACTGTTTTGATAGTACCGTCTGCATTAAAATAAAGAGGGGCAAAACAAGAAGACCTTTTAAAATATGAGCTTTCATTGACATTTGTACCTCTAAGTATGCGGACAAAAATAATTGTGTTTTAAAAAACGAGTGATTTTAGTTCAGGTCAAGGCAGAAAGCAAAGCTTTAGCAAGCTAAAGTCATAAACCCTTTACATCCTCTAACACATAAAAAAGATACTTTATTTTCAATTTTGTAAAGTAGAATTAACAAAATTTAAACCCTTTCAATTAACAAAAATCAAAAGATAAAAAAATAATGGAATAAAATATGCTTATGTGTGAAAGTTAAAAGCTAGGAAGTTGAACACCAACACTCAAACACATTTTTTTAAGCTATGAAACTAAGAAACACTACAAAAGCAAAGCTATTGCTCCACCATTTATATGAAGACCTTGAAGAAAATCCTTTGGTATCGAGTGTTTTTAAAAATTACTACAGTAGCATATGCAATCCCAAAAAAACACAAAGAGTAGTCTTAAAATCAGACATCTGTAAAGGACATGTCATTTTATGTATCACAGAGTCTTTGGATAGTGGCATAGAAGGAAGCCTAATTAATAGACTAGCCATCAGAGAACTAAATGCCTGTATCAAAAGTGGCGTAGTGAGCACTGAACAGATTATGCGAAAAATAGTCAAGACATTCAAAAATTTTCATGTTAGCTACGGTGAAAGGATAGATTGTAAACTATTGATTCTTAGCTACGACATCAAAGAAAAAACAATGGAAATAAATACTAGTGGCATCCCCTTTACCAACCTAAAAAACGGGGGATTAACAGCCTACCCCACCGATTATGAAAAAAAAATATCATCAGATCAATACGTAGAAAACACAGACCTCTACCACTTCAGTCCAGCGGAAGGCGATAAATTCTTTTTGCACACTGAAGGTTTCTTAAAAAAAGTCAGAGGTGTACAGAGCATAAAAGATGATCATGAGCAACTCCAAAAAATAGGCAAATCTATGAGTACTATGTCTTTTGAGGACTATGTGAGAGAAATAAACTATGCTAAAAAAAACAATACCAATGAAGATAGTTTTGGCATGGTTACACTGTTTTTCTAAGAAAAACAAAAAAATGAGTTGAGTAGCGTATAATTTGTCTCATCATTTCATAGATTCACTGTAAAACATTTCCTAACTTTGGGTTTCTGTTTTAAAAAGTGAGCGTGTCAAAAGAAGAAAAGGGAAATAAGTTTGATCTTGGGGTACTAAAAAGACTTTTAGGCTTTATGAAACCCTATAAATATACATCCCTATGCCTGCTAGTGATGATGCTACTTTCTAGTACAGGTACAGTCTTGCGCCCTATGTTGATAGGAGAGGCCATAGATCAACCTCTCTCACAAGGCAATGCCTCATTGTTTCAACACATCATTATCTATGTCATTTGCATTCTATTTCTTGAAGTCATCTTTCAATACTTCATTATTTATCTCTCAGGTTGGATAGGTCAAACCATTGTTCATGACCTAAGAGTTCGGCTATACCGTCATATATTGAACCTCAAGACACAGTTTTATGACAAGACCCCAATAGGACAACTTGTAACTCGCAACGTCTCAGACATAGAGACACTTTCAGACGTATTCTCACAAGGCATAGCAGCTATGACGGCAGACATCATTACACTATTGTTTATTATTGGCGCTATGTTTTATGAGAATTGGAGGTTAGCACTCATTTGTTTAGCTACTCTTCCT
>WTJX01000354.1 GCA_011524675.1 Cytophagales bacterium | reverse complement strand
TTAATACTCATGAGCAATTGACTTTTTAGTAATAAGTCAATGATTGTACCTGCTTTTTGTTTAGCCAATATTAAGAGTTCAAACAACTTTATGCTTAAAACACGTAATATTGCTTACTAAAGCTTTGTTTTCTAGCTTGCCCCCTCCCTTTTACAATAAAAAAGGCTTTGCAAAAGATGATTTTGCAAAGCCTTATATAATTTTTTCTTTTGTCCGCCTATTTAGGTTATTTACTTTTTAGGTAATCATCTAATTGGTCAACGGTATTAGGAAAATCAAAAGCATCGTTTAACTTATAATAGTTTCCAATATCGTGTGTATAATCATATGCAAATTTTGCGAGTTTTAAACGATCATTCTCAAAGTCGAATGCAAGCATTAATGACTTTACTTGATCCACTAACATGCAATGGTTTCTTACAATTTGTTGGGCTATTTTCATTTTTTCGGCAGGAAAATCTTTAGATGTAACAGACCTCTTGGCATTATTAAAATCTACAGCTTGCATCGGTACGCCTGCGCAACCAATTGGACCATTATAACCTGGATATCTATATTCTTCATGTATTGTTGTAGTTGTAGTTGTAGGGAAACCTCCTTGTTGATGATGATGATGGTGTATTTCCGTATGTTGCGTGTGTGTTGTTTCTGTATTTGAGCCTACTTCTATCTCTGAGGCATCATTTAAAAACTTTAACGTTTGATCTGCTAACTTCCCAAACTGTTTCACCTCTTCGTCTGTAGGTCCTGTTTGTCTTTCTTTGCTTATGGCTTTTTCTTGAAAAAACACTAACCCATACTTGCCATTGGATTTTTTCTTCACTTTATACACCCATTCTTCCCCCATCTCTACGCTTACATTTCTTTCTAAAGGTGGGATAGAGGGATCTGCAAACACAAACTTTACTTTAAAAAACTCTTGCGCTATCCCTTCAACTTTGACTTTGGATAGAGGCTTTTTATTTTGCATTAAACCTTCAACACTCAAATAAAAAGTCTCTTCATCCTCTGTATAAAATACCACATTAGCAGTCTGGGCATACAAAACACCTAAATTCACAACTAAAACTAAGATTAAACCTATCTTTTTCATAACTAACTTTTTTATTACTTTTTAAAACATTCTCTATAAACAAAGTAGCTTATCAATCATTACAAAATACAATTCTTCAAATATTTGTTATATATTTTTCAAAAATACTAAAAAATAATATTCTTCTTACTTATACATATATTTTTTTTATCTTTCTCATGTAAACTTCATTTGATAAGACTTTCTTTTGTAAATATTCAGTAAAGTAAGTTTTAATGCTATAGCAATCGTCAAAACACTTAGTACTTTTGACCATTAGCTTGAGTCTTTAAAAACACTCAATACACTGTCAAATAAGCACCCATCAAACACGGTTTTCCGAACGAGCATCTTCTTTTAAGAAAAAATTTACATTTTTCTTCTTTTTTACTATTTTTATAACATTAATGACTGAGCGTGTAATAAAAGATATTGTACTAGAGAATTTTGCGAATGCAAAAATCCTCTACCAAGAGGGTATCCCATTTTACAATGTAGCTTCTTCTACCTTGAAGGAAGCCTGCGTTGAATATCAAATAAATCATACTTCTCTTGAAAAAAAGTTAGTAACACAAAGTGAGATTGATTACCCCTGTCAAAGTACACCTATAAAAGACATTTTACATTTCCTTACAACATCTCATCGTATTTTCATAAAACAAAGCCTCCCTTATTATGCTAGCCTCATAGAGAACCTATCTGTATCACAATTTGAGAATAAACACATAGTCAAAGACTTACAGTTTATTTTTCCTGTATTTGTAGAAGACTTTATTCATCATGTTATAGAAGAAGAGAAAACATTATTTCACTATATTGAAACTCTGATCGGTGTAAAAGATTCGCAAACACCTCTTTCTAAAGCTTATATGCTGATGCAAAAAAAGAACATTGCTTCTTTTGCGTTGGACCACTTGCATGATGACCCTTTGGAAGGTATAAGAAAACTGACGAATACTTATGCTTTTTCTAAAAATGCAAGTATGCACGAAAAAGTAATCATGTATGAGCTAAAGCAGTTTGACAAAGATTTAGAACTTCATGCACAAATAGAAGATAGACTTCTTTTTAGTAAAGCATTAGTTCTTGAGCAAAACCTAAAACAATCTATAGAGATAACTACCTCCCTAAATTAATCCCTTTATTATGTCTAGAATCATCGCTTTGGACTATGGTACAAAGAGAGTCGGTGTAGCCGTTACAGACGCTATGCAAATGATAGCCTCTCCTTTGGATACCATACATGCTAAAGACATCATTTCTTTTTTAGAGAAATATATAGCGCAAGAAGATGTAGAGGCTATTGTTTTGGGATTCCCAAAGCGCATGGACAATACTGATACTCATGCCACTCAGCATGTAGTGGGCTTCAATAGAAAATTATCTAAACTATTCCCTCAGCTTTCTATTCACTTGGTAGATGAGCGCTTCACCTCAAAGATTGCTTTTGATAGTATGATTGAAGGTGGTCTAAACAAAAAAGCAAGAAAAGAAAAAGGAACTATTGATAAAGTAAGCGCTACTATCATACTCCAATCATTTTTAGAAAGTCGAGATTTTAAAAGGTAACAAGACAAAAGAGCAAAGATAAAAGAGAAGTATTTTGCGAATTGAGAGTATTGAGCTTTATCAAATGAAGAAATGAAGGAAGGTAGTGATTAGAGATTAGTGTTTAGTGGTTAATAAACTTTGTACTCAATGTAAAGCGGATTGAAATAGTAGAGCTTTATTCAAAAGTACAAGGTACGAGGTATTAGATACAACGATTTCAATTTACAATTAAACGATTGACTATTTACAATTTTTGAGACATAAGACGTATTGGCATAGAGACATAGGGACGTGAAGGCTGGATTTTATTCCACGAAAGAGGAAAAAGATTAAGGTTTAAAGATCAAAGATTAAA
>WTJX01000579.1 GCA_011524675.1 Cytophagales bacterium | reverse complement strand
GTTAATCCTGTTTAGTTCTTTTACTTGCAAAAGAGTAATAAGAGTTAGATTTTTTCATGTTGCTTTTCCTTAGATGCCCGAGCATCGGGAGCGATAAAAACAGGCTAGAGTTTTTTTGCCTTTCGTCATGCTATGACACCAAAAAACATCTTTTTACAGTTACAGTATATTAAATCTTTAAAAAATTAATGAATCATAAACTTTGAATAGCTCTTGTGAGTTATCTCTATCATAAGCGAATAGTTGTTCAAAAACAATGTATGATAATAATAATAGACGTTGGACTTTTGGTCTTGATATGGATGGTACAGCTGTTGATCTATCCTAGTTTTCTCTATTTTGAAGCAAAAGACTTGCTTCGGTGGCATCCTCTATACACACGTCATATGACGGTGATCGTACTACCTCTCATGGTTGCAGAACTACTCACACATATGTGGCTTCTTTATACTCATTTCTCTTATATACAACTCCTCTTATGTATTATGGTCGTTTCCATATGGGCTGTTACATTCTTAGTATCTGTTCCCCTACACGGTAAAATATCCAAAGAAGAAAATCTAAAGGATACATGTAAATCGTTAGTCAATACCAATTGGATCAGAACGGTTCTTTGGTCGTTGGTAGTCTTAGTACAGTTATTAATAGGTATTAGTGATTAATGATAAGTTATTAGTGAAAATTTGAACGTATCAACGTAAGGATGTGAAGAGCAGTGAGCTATTACAATTTGTGTAAGCATTAGGTAAAGCACGTATTACTTTTTAGTTGTTAAAGCTTATAATTTACCTTGTAAAGAGGAAAAGTAACATGAAAAAACTAGCCTTTATTACTTTTCACCCTATAAAAGAGCTAAACGGACTTAACCGAATGCTTACCAATTTATTTGTCTAATACTACACTAATGTTGATATGCTCTGTACTTACCCATGAAGGTAATATCCCATCGTACTTTACTTGTCTCCTATATTTGTGAGACGTTTTCAATAGCGGTGGTGTGTAGTTCTCTTGTGTTGCTCCTTTGATATTTGACCAAGCGGTATAGCTTCCATCTTTTTTCAATACTCTCTCTTGCCATTGATATACCATGGGACTACATAGATCGCCTTTGACTTCTGTAACTGTAAGGGTTGCTGGTTTTTGTGAAGCTTTTAGTTGTGTATGCAAGTCTGCATTAATTTTTCCTGCAAAAGTTGGTTGTGAAGGCTCATATTCTGTATCTGCAAGCTCTTTGGCAATGATACGAGGAGGTTGATTCTTTGCTTCTCGTTTCAGTATCTCTTTCATTTCGTCCCTAAGAGAAATCAAGACTGTACTATAGCTAGGATCACAAATAAGGTTGTACCATTCGTTAGGGTCTTTTTTAAGGTTATACAACTCTTCTGATCCGTCTCTATATTTGATGTATTTCAAATCATCTGTTTTGATGGCGTGATTCCCTCTCTCATAAGTAATATACACATTGGGCATATCTTTTTTGGCAGGATTGCGAAGCAAAGGTACTAAGCTCTTCCCTTCTACTTTGG
The DNA here is from genome assembly GCA_011524675.1 of Cytophagales bacterium. Classification (GTDB taxonomy): domain Bacteria; phylum Bacteroidota; class Bacteroidia; order Cytophagales; family JAAEPT01; genus WTJX01. The sequence continues at coordinate 1,457 of WTJX01000579.1, read as the reverse complement.
GGTTTGGTGGTAAGTTGGCTAGTTCTACGATGGTAGGATATAAATCCAGTAAGGAGACGGGCTCACTACTTTGAGTGCCTGCCTTGGTGATGCCTGGTGCTACGATCATCATAGGCACTCTAGTAGCCTCTTCCCATAGGGTATGTTTTCTCCAATGATGTTTCTCTCCCAAGTGATAGCCGTGATCAGACCATAAGACGATGATGGTATTGTCCATATTACCGCTTTTTTCCAAGGCGTCTAAGACTTTGCCGACTTGCTCATCTGCAAAGTGAATACATGCTAAGTAAGCCTGTACCAATGCTTTGTAATGCCCGCCAGAGATTACGTCTTCGTGCTTTGGCAAAGAGTGAGAAAAATACTGCCCCGCAGCAGACAAATCTTTCAAATCGTCAAAAGCAGGAAGTTTGGGTAGGATTATTTTTTCTAGTGGAAACTTATCAAAGTACTTTTGTGGCGCAGCCAAAGGGTTGTGTGGCTTGTAGATACCGCAAGCTATAAATCTTGCCTGATCATCTTTTTGAAGTATTTTATTGACTACCCAATCAGTAGTCTTTTCGTCAAGCATTTTTCCATTTGCTTCTTTAAAAGCTATTTTTCCATATTTGAGTTTTTCTAATTCTGCACCGCCCACTATTTTTTTACTATCATCACCCAGATTATTTTTCCATTTGGTTGTAAGGTCTAGAGAGGGACTGTATTCTTGAAAAGCTTCTGCATAAATCTCCTTGATATGCCCGTGAAATATCTTGCCACTACCAATCGCCTTATAGTTGTGCTGCTGAAAATAATGAGGAATAGAGACATAGTCTTTGAGTATAGGGGAATGCCCTTGAAAATCTTCGGCACTTTTATTTTCGTATATTCCACTAGTAGCAGGAGATATACCCGTCATTAATGCTACCCTAGAAGGTCCACAAAATGGGGCTGTCGTTTGACAATTGGTAAAATTCATTCCCATCTTTCTGAGTCTATCCAAATTTGGCGTTATAGATTGTGGGTGCCCTTCCAAATAGTTGACCCAATCGTTTAGGTCATCTATCGCAATGAATAATAAATCCTTTGCTTTAGCCTTTGGTGCTGCAAAAAGAGACAAGACCTGAGCGTTTAAGAGCGTTAAAAATAGTAAGCCTCTTACCCCTTTTTTTAGCGTTGATTTCTTTAGAACAAACTTCATAGCATTAGATAATTGTTGAAAAAACATCTAAAGATAAGAAATGATTTTTTGATATGTAAATTACGATCAAAAAGAGCGGTTTAATTTTTAGAGTTGGGGGGAAACAGAACTATATTGAATTAGGTATAGAGCCAAATCTCCGTACACCTAATCACAAATCCATTTCAAGAACTAAAAAAGCCCATCATAAAGTACTTTACCGATACCTTACAATGGACTTTAGAATATGATAATACTTTATTACGCAAACCCGAAAAGGGCTTATTTATAAGTGAAAGAA
>WTJX01000541.1 GCA_011524675.1 Cytophagales bacterium | reverse complement strand
CTCACCACACTGGCGATTAAAATAGCTTTAAGTCACTATCTCTTTATTTACAATTTATCTTTCTACTATCCATGAATAAGATCATTGGGGAGTATTTCTGTTTTAAAAACTTCAAATCCCAGCTTTTGATAAAATGGAACAGAATTCACTACATTCGTATCTCTCGTATTCAAATACACTGTATGATGATTTTTGAAAATTTCTGTAAGTACAGATGTGAGATAGCTTTTACCTAGCCCCTTTCCAATATATTCAGGAAATAAGCCAATCTTATAAATTTCTGAAATGCCAGAGCTTTGATTGAAAAGAGTTGTCAAATCTTCTACAGGCGCAGTCTGGCAAAAGCCAACATCTTTATCTTTATTTTTAAATACCCAGAGACTTGAAGACTTTTTTGCAAAAGTCTGTTTTAGGCTCTTTATGGTCAAAGGGTTATAGTACACTTCTCGTAAATCCCATTTAGAATCTTCACCTACCTTAGTAAGTAAATCTATAAACCGATCATAGTTTCCCTTTTCTTTTACTATGGGTAAAAGGTTTTCAGCAGGTATAAAATCTTTGCGGTGTAGCTTTAAGTGGATTTTTTCAAAAGTCACTCTGCTTTCTCCCAACACATATCAAAGAGCAGTCGTAAAGATTGAATGAGTCCATTTGCCTTGAAAACCTTAATATCTAAATCATCTTCATAAAAACTAAAGACAGCTACATGTGCACCGTAAATATATACCGTTTGCGTATTAAACAGCTCATTAGGTACTCGTCTATATTCAGCAAAACCAGTAGCGATAAATTGTTGTTCGTCTTGACCTACTAGAATACGAAAGTGTATATTGTCTTTGACCGCTAACATGCGTTGGGCGTGCATATCATACCAAGATTGACCTAGCCATTTAATAAACAGATCAGGTGTACCATTGAGTATTTCTATCGTTCCGCCTTCATCTTTGGCAAAAGCATACACATCGTCCATCAATGATTTAAAGCCCAGCACCCCCGATAAGGTTCTTACTTCATTTTCGGGTATCCATTCTACACCACCATAATCCGTAAAACGAACCCCTCTTGATTGAAAGTAAGAGAATATGTTTTCTAGGTTTTTCTGACTTAGACTAACTGGCTTACCTTGTTCAGTTGTCTTCTTATCTTCGTAACGTGAGACTTTTGGGCGTGAAATACCAATTCTTTCAGCTAATTCTTGCTGACTGATATTGATTAACGCTCTTGCTGCACGCAATGAATCGGGGCTGATCTTCATAATTTATAGCTTCTTATACCCATTTCATTCATTTTGTCTCATAAATAGAACTTTTTGTAAAGTTTTATTTGACAAGCGAAGCTATTTTGATCTAAATGTTCTAAATAAATTACTTTTAGATCATTCGCTAAAAAGGAAGATTTGATTACTGAAAATAAAAAACGCCCACTGAGCGGAATGTCTGTGCGCATTGCTTGGTTCCTTATTGATTCCCCCACACTTTACGATAAGAAACAAGCCGGTTGATAAACTGATGTACAGACATTCCACCTAGTAGGCGGTATTAAAATACAATCGTATTTTCATATTTTATAACCCGTACTTTAACATATTGTCAAGATGGTTTTACAGCTACACAGACCACCAAGAAAAAATGCATGTTCAGGCTTTGGAATGTTAATCAGTGGTTTTTACTTTGATAGGCTTTTGGTAATCAGGCAATTCAGCATAAGCCTGAATCAAATAATCAACATGCTCTAAAACAGACGTTTTAACTTTGCCTTGCAATAAGCTCGTAATATTTCCTGTATTAACATCATTACGACCCTTCATACGAATAACCCTTGCTATTGTATAGTTAGTGCGCTCGTGCTCCTTACGGAGTTTTTCAATTTTCTCTGGTGGAATCTGTGATTTTTTAGGTTTAGGTGTTCGTTTGCTATGTTTTTCAAAAAAAGCCTCCAAAAAATCAATATGTTCTTTTTCGGCATACCCTGTAATAGTAGGGTCTAATAAAGTTTGAACCCTTTGAAGGGTAAGCCCCTTTGGTGCATTTTTTGCTAACAACCACAGCTTTTCAATGGACTTCCCTGTGGCTAGCCATTTTAAACGTAAATATGCGTTTTCAGTACTTCCCCAACTCATTTTATTACCATCAAGGTCTTGTATGCTTTTCAACCCATCAACTAAAATTTCAGGATATTTTAAAAGATAATCATCACACGCTTTTAGTACCCATTGCAAATGATGAGGTTTTGCGTTTTTAACTTTTTGACTTAACCAATTTTCAATTATGCGGCTTGTAGGAATGATAGCGCAGGATTTTACACCTCTTAAGATACGCCTAGGAATTAACCCCAATGCCTGCATTTCATTCAGGCGTTTAAAGTCAGCATCACTAATGGGTTGATAGCGTTCATTTTGATAATCAGGATTCCTAGCAAGGTAATCATCACACGCTTTTAGTACCCATTGCAGTTTTTTAGGGTCAGCGTTTTTTGCTGCACAAGATAGCCAATTTTTTATCATACTAGCTGTAGGAATATCTTTGTGTGGCTCTATGTTTTTTAATATCAATGATGGCAGCAAGCCCAAAGCCCTCATCTCTTGTAAGCATTTAAAATCAGTCTTACTGATCGGTTGGTAGGATTCATTTTGACAATTAGGATGTTTAGCATGATAATCTTCACACGCTTTTAAAACCCACTGTAAATGGATAGGCTTAGCTTTCGTAACTGTTTGGTTTAGCCACGAACTTATAATACTAACTGTAGGGATATTTGCATGGGCTTCCACACCTTTTAAGATACGATTTGGAAGCAAACCCAATGCTTTCATGTCATGCAAACAATTAAGGTCTTTCTCACTAATGGGTTGATAGAGTTCATATTCATAATCAGGGTTTCTAGCAAGGTAATCATCACAAGCGTTTAATACCCTTTGTACTTGAATTGGCTTAGCTTTCGTAACTGTTTTACTTAACCATTTTTTTATAATACTTATGGTTGGAAAATCTTT
>WTJX01000642.1:2021-2993 GCA_011524675.1 Cytophagales bacterium | reverse complement strand
TATATGGTCTATATCGTAATACTTCTTTGAAAACAGTTTGCTAAGAGGAATAGGCACACCAGTATAGGGAGACACATACTTTTGATCTAGCCACAACCTATAGCGTAAAACTTCTTTCGGTGTAGGCTCTACTTTATTACGGATAGTCTTTATTTCTTTAAACTCTTGAAATCCTTCTTTAGACTCATCATACCCCTTCTTAGCCTTACTTTTAAACTTTAAATCTTCAGCATTAAAGACCCCATCTTCATAAATCTTCAATCGTTCAAAATGCTTCCCAGAAGTAAGGTTAGGTTGTTCATCTTCTGCTAAAGAAGTGGAAAGTTCCCTCAGAATAGTTCTTATTTTACGGTTTATTTTTTCTTCTTCCGCTTGTCTCTTGGTGATACTCTCTCTTTGTTTTTTGGTTTTCTTGACTTCTCTTCCAAGCTCTACATTTATTTTTTCAAAAAAACCTTTTTCATAATCACCTTTTTCATTTTTACCATAGTTTTCCCATATATCTCTCACAACACGCAGTGTCTCTAGGAGTACTTTCTCTACTATTGGGTTATTCAAACTATGTTGCTTGAAAGCATTGATATAATCTGTAATGTCTTTTGGAGAGTTCCACGGTTTAGCATCTGCATCTTCAGAATGTCTTCCATACACTACGTAAGCTGCTAACCAAGTCCCTAAACCTCTAAAATCTTCTAGCTTGGCGAGCTGTTCTTTTTGAATTTTTTCTCTTAAGCTTTGCTTAATGGTATCATCTTCTTCACCATTGACTAAGTGGTTTATTCGCTGCAAGGTATCATGATCTATTCCCTCTGCATCCCAATATTTCCCTTTTCTCATCAAAGGCAAGAGCTTTTTTATTGCCTTCAAAGAAAGACTCGCATATTCACTTTTAAAAATAGGAAAGTTTGAAAACTGAGATACAAAACACTCTTTATCTTCATTAGAGGTTAGACACGATTCAGAATAATACAG
>WTJX01000642.1:0-2011 GCA_011524675.1 Cytophagales bacterium | reverse complement strand
TTACTGAGTAGATAATGTGCCACAACTGCTCCTCTCTTGATTCTTCTTTTGTTTGTTTTTTCCCAACAGATGTTTTCTCCATCAAAAAATGAAGTGCGCTTATGCCTTCATCCTTCTTATTTTTCTTGAAGCCTTTTACCTTTTCTAACCTTAATAGAAATGAATTTCTCACTTCAAAAACAGGATATTTCTTTTCATCTTGCTGATAATTCCAACGATACTGTGGTCTCTCTGCCTTTTTAATTTTCAAAAGACCTAAAAGTTTATCTTCGTCAATTTCTTTTTTTGCAGCTAACTCTTCAAATAACTGTGTCCAGTCGCTTTCATGTGTCAAAAAATGTGATGTTACATCAATATTCTTTTTCTTTATCCCATGCTCATCAATTCCTTCTTTTTGATATATTTTCAAATTATTTAACCATTGCCAAAGTCTAAACTCTTGAAATAAGGGATGTGACTTAGGAGCTACTTTCAAATAGCTTGTTCTCTGCTCTTTACTATTTGTGTTTTTATCGTAATACCAAAATGAGGTTGATTCGTACTGACATGTACCTATTGTATGTTTTTGGCTTTTTAGTGGTCGGTGATAAAAGATAATATCCTCAGAAAAGAGATACACAAAGCCTTTGGGGCTTATTAGTTTTCGGTGTTCCGCATTATAACGGTATAGCTCATGAATACATGCTTGATACATTTCGTCAGTAAAAGCCTTACCATTATCAAAAGCTAATTGTCTTTCTAAAATAAGTTCAAGTTCTTTTCTATAGTAGTCTCTTTCTAGCGTATAGATTAGTTTACCTTGTATTTTTTGATTTGGAATTTGTAATAAGGTATGATATATATACTCACCAATAGTTTGAAAATCAGAAGTATTAAAGTCTTTTTCTGTTTTTCTCTTTAGTATGAGTACGTGCTTTTTAGAATCAAACAGTTCATATGTTAGTTTACCTTTATCATCTTTTTTAATAATAAATTCTTTTTCTAAGCCTTTATTCCAATTTTCTACGTCAGTAATTTTACTTTCATAGGCGTTACCATTAGTAAAAGATATTTTATAAATATCTTGCTTATGCGTTTTTTCACAAGCTTCAATAGTTAGTTTCTCATAATACTTGTTTGGGTCATCATCCTCATCTTTATTCTTTACCCCTTCTTCTTCACGTGCTTGATAGTAACCACGCTTTTGGTTAAAATTTAAAATCACCCATGCTAGTTCTTCTTTACTTATCTGCTCATAAAGTGCCTTTTTCCTTAAATAAAAAAGTGTCCAGTCATAAGGGATTATAGTTTCATTTCCATCAGCTTTTATATAAAACAAATTAGGCTGATTGGTTTTAAAATCTGAAAGCATCTCTTCGTAGGAATCCATAAATAAAAACTCATATTGCCCTTTCCTATTTTGCTTATAATTGAGTTTTACTTCCTTGTTTTTAAACTGCCCTAGCCTATCATTAAAATCTATTGCCTTATCATAATGTTTGGGTAAAAAACCTAAAATATGCAACACCCTATGTAATCTTTCTCTTCTTAGCTTACTTCTATGATAGAGTGTTCTCACACCTCTTTTATCTGTCCTCATAGCTGTTGCAGAAACTGTTTTACCAGCATTATAGTCATTAAGTGCTTTTTTATCCGTAGGAATAACCCTCGTCCCTGTCCCTATCACCTTACCTTCCTTTTCTTTAAAGCTATAATTTACCAGTGCCCAACCTATTGAGTTCGTGCCAATATCTAATCCTAATACCCTATTCATATTTCACTTTTTTTTTAACAAAAAAACCTCGACAAGCGAGGTTTTTCTTCCCATGTTAGCACGAGAAACTAATTTTACTACGGAATAATCCTTATTGTGAATTGTTCTTGTATTTTTATAAACTCAATTTATACATTAAATTCATAATAAAAAAACAATAGAAAGATTTATTCAATTATTTTTAATAATAGTAGGATTAAAACATATTTTATATTAATTTTTTATGACATTTTGCATAAAAGAATATATTTATAGAAT
>WTJX01000295.1 GCA_011524675.1 Cytophagales bacterium | reverse complement strand
CTGCAATCGTCCTTAGCTTACCAAAACACGGTATAGTCTGTTGCGGAGTGATGACACCTTCTTGCAGAGCGATCAAGGCAGCAATAGGTTTGAAAGTAGAACCTGGGGCATAAGTTTCGGTCTGTACAGCTCTATTGAATAGTGGTTTGTTTTTACTATCCAATAATAATGACCTCATATTTCGCGAATAATCCTTACCAGAAAGCTTACTAGGTGCATAAAAAGGGCTACTCACAAAACAAAGAACCTCACCTGTATTAGGCTCTATAGCTACGGCCGCCCCTCTCTTATTCGCAAGCAAAGACTCTACATACATTTGTAGTTCCAAATCTATACTACTGATCAAAGGTAAGCCAGACTCTGCTACTACATCTTCTTTACCATTTTTATATTTCCCTCTTTCTACACCTTTTACATCTACGAGTGTTAAATGTAAACCAGTTTTTCCCCTTAAAACAGTTTCATAATATTTCTCTATACCAGATTTACCAATGTTATTTCCCCTTTGATAATCGTCATTTTTATCCAAACTCTTTTTATCAATCTCTGCAATATAACCTAAACCGTGCGCCAAGGTTTGGTGTGGATAATAACGTTCAGTCCTCACTTTGAAACTAAAACCTTCAAAATCGAATCTATCTTGAAGATGAGCATATTCTTCATGAGATAAGTTCCGAATAAAAAGCACAGGAAATTGAGAAGAATAGCCTCGTTCCTTTTTGGTTTTTTTTAATTTTTGCTCATAATCATCACGACTGATGTTCAACAGTTTGCAGACTTGGGCAACATCCTCTTGTTTAACTTTCTTAGTTGTAATGTAGAGATCAAAGACAGGCGTATTGTTGACTAGCATCTTACCATTTCTATCCATGATATGACCTCGGTAGGGCGTAATATATTCTTTCTTTATCGTATTGTCGTCAGCAGCGATTTTATAATCGACCAATATCACCTGTAATAAAAATAGCCTTATCGTGAAGACTATTCCAATCAATACAATAAGCGTAGCAATGATGTATGGCTTCGACTCCTTCATAATTTATTTTGATGATTTCAAAAGGTAATGAAAAGAGATAAAAATAAAATAAGTAAGTAGAGTACTTAGTATTATTTTTTTGAGCAGGGTGAAAAAGAGGTGAAAAGAAGAAGCCTCAACAAACAAAACAAGACCATGATGAATAAAAATCATAACCAAAGAATACACTGCTAAATCATTCCATTTGAGATAGGAGATAGGTACAAGTGTCGTATTGGTCAAAAAGTCGCGTTCCCCCACTATCTTGACCATAATAATAGATCTAAAGTAAGCGACAAAGACACAAGCAAAGGCATGTACACCACCCGTATTATACAGCATATCTATGATACACCCTAATACATAAGCAATAATCAACAGATAGCCTTTGCCAATATTTACAGGAAGCAAAATAAGGAAAGCCACATAAATAAAAACCATAGCACTGTCAAACAATACTAAGCCTTTAAATACAAAAAACTGTAAAAGCACAAAAACAATAAACTTTAAAATTTCCTTTACTACCAACATAACATTATGCTTACAAACTATTGGTTAAGCTTTTCTTCCAGTTCTTTAAGCTCATCGCTATTCAAGTCTTCCACAAACAAGACATGACGAAGGCTATTAAAGTCGTTTTGCAGCTTTACACGAATGTCATGAAAATCTTCGCCATCTTCCAATTTACTTTCTTCTATGATGCCTATGGCAGTACCTTGTGGAAAGATAGCATTAAAGCCAGAGGCAACAATAGTATCCCCAATGGTTACATTGATATGTCTCGGTACATAATTAAAATTTACATAGCGGTAATTTTTGCCACTCCAAGCTATTGTTCCTAAAATGTTTTCCCCCTTTATTTCTCCCGAAACAGTCATTTTTTTATTTAAAACAGAGATAGCAATACAGTAATGTTCAGATACGTATTTCACTCTTCCCACTACACCTCCACTAGAGATGATGCCCATATCTTTTTTGATACAATCCGCAGCCCCCTTGTTAAGAGTGATGAAATTATTAGAATAAAAAGTAGAGTTTTTGATGACCTTTCCTTTAATAAAGGAGTAACGATTTAGAGTATCTTGAAACAATGATGATAACCCTTTTTCTAAAAGAAGAGATTTGTTTTGCTCTATATGATTGTCGATGAGGGTACGTAATTGTTTATTTTCATAGACAAGACGTTCGTTTTCGCTTTTGAGGGAAAAATAGGAAGAGATGGACGAAGAACCTTCTAGCATGCTTGCAGAGATAGCATTCGTAGAGTTGAAGTATAGTGCACTTGGATAAGCATTGAATCTTACAATCATAGATACGCTTACAGTCTCTAAAAAAAGGAATAAGAAAAGAAAGCGATACTTGATTAAAAATTGTATTAGATTTTGCATTCCATTTAGAAGGTAAAAACTACAAAGCAAGTTTTATTTGGTAACACCAAATAAAACTTGCTTTGTAAATAAATTAGAGACAAAAGTAAAAGGTCGAATGTAAGCAACCTAAAACAAATAAAAAACATTAAGACATTAAGACAGACTTATAACCTGCTATATCTTTTAACGCCTGTCCTGTTCCTCTTACTACAGCCCTTAAAGGGTCTTCAGCAACATGTATTTTTAATTTTGTTTTTAGTGATAATCTTTTGTCTAAGCCTCTAAGTAGCGCACCACCACCAGTAAGGTGAATACCATTGTCATAAATATCTGCTGACAATTCTGGCGGAGAGATTTCTAGTGCCTTTAGTACAGCTTCTTCTATTTTCGTTATCGATTTATCTAGTGCAAAAGCAACTTCAGCATGAGATAGTTTTACCACTTTTGGGATACCTGTCATCAAATCTCTTCCTCTGATTTCATATTCTTCTGGCGGGTTGTCAAGGTCTGTTGTTGCAGCACCAACCATCATTTTTACTTTTTCTGCGGTTCTCTCACCTATAAGTAGATTATGTTGTCTTCTCATATAGTCAAGGATGTCTTTGTTGAAG
>WTJX01000519.1 GCA_011524675.1 Cytophagales bacterium | reverse complement strand
TTTCTATTCTTACTTTTATCTCATCCAATCTAAAAGGTTTCGCTATATAATCGTCAGCACCAGAAGAAAGTCCTTCAATTTTATTTTCATGAGAGCCTTTTGCTGTTAATAGTATGACAGGGATATGGCTCGTTTTTTCATCGCTTTTTATTTTTTCACACAAAGTTACTCCTGTAACTTCTGGCATCATGACATCACTCAAAATCAAGTCTGGCATTATTTCTTCTACCTTCTCCAATGCTTCACGCCCATTGTGAAACGCATATACTTCATAACTTTCAGCGAGTGCACTTTCTAAGTAATGTTGTATGTCTGTATTGTCTTCTACCAAGAAAAGTGTTAGTTTTTCAGCTGTTGGGAGCGTATTTATCAGTTTTTTAGCTGTTTTTTCTTCTACCTTTCCTTCGCTTATTTCCTCTCGCTTATTTGCATAAAACGTTTTGCTGAGAGGCAACATGACCGTAAAGCAAGAACCTTTGTCTTGCGCACTCTCTACATCTATGCTACCGTGATGTAGATTCACCAGCTCTTTGACCAAAGAAAGTCCTAGTCCAGTACTTGAAAAACGTTCTGACTGAACATTTCCTTTTCCCTCAAACCGCTCAAACAAAGTGCTTTGAGTGTTTTGGTCCATTCCTACGCCCGTATCTGTTATAGAAATGCTAGCCTGTTCATTATCTTCATGTATCAATACACTAAGCACAATTTTTTCTTTTGGAGGAGTATATTTGAAAGCATTAGACAATAAATTAATGACAATTCTCTCTAAAATGTCTTTGTCATAGTAGCCTTCATGATATGGTTTGTTGGCTTCAAACCTAAAGTCAAACTCATACTTGCTTGCCAAAGACTGAAATGATTGTTTTAATATGTTAAGGCTATGCACAATGTCTCTTTTTTCAATAGAGAGTTTCAACATATTAGACTCTACTTTCCTAAAGTCTAGCAGCTGGTTCACCAATTCTTCCAGTCGTTCTGCATTACGGTGTACTAGTTGTGCGGTAGGTTTATCCAAGCTTTTTTCTTTTTCACCCTTTAGGAACTCTTCTAGCGGACTGATGATAAGTGTAAGTGGTGTTTTGATCTCGTGAGAAATATCGGTAAAAAGTCGCCATCGTAATTTGTTGTATTTTTTCTCTTCTTCTATTCTTACATTTTCTTCTTTGACCTTACTTTTTCTTGCTTCTGACTTTTTTAGTAACCAATAGGCTAAAAACAAGAGTGACGCAATCGTGATAAAATAAATAAGGTAGGCGACCTTTGTTTGCCAAAAGGGTGGTAATATTTCAAAGTGTACAGAAGCGTAGCTGTTTCCTCCCTTTATTCTCAATTCAAACACATATTCACCAGGAGCTAAGGCACCAAAACGAAGCGTCTTTTCATTTGGGGCAAGGTCTGTCCAGTCATCATGGTCATGTAGTAATCTTGCTTGGATGTTATGCTCATATTGTTGTAGGTAGTCTTGATAAGAAAAAGCAATGTTTATATTGTTCTCATGGTAAGGCAGTGCTATTTTTTTATCAAACTGTTTGTACTTCTTAGTTTTGCTGGCGAAGGATTTGATGTAGATTTTATGATTCTTTTTTCTAGTAGGGATTTTCGAGAGGTCAATTGTATGAAAAGCATTGTCTCCATAGAGTACAAAGAGGCGATCTTCTTGTAGAAAAGAAGTAATGGTAAAAGACTTATCTGCTAAATGATCTTCGCTAAATAATTGATACTCATTGTTGTTTATGCTTAGCTGAATTAGTCCCTCATGAGAGCCTATCCATAAAAAGTCATCTTTTCGCTCTATAAAACTAAGCCATTTGTTTTTAATCAGTTTTTGAGCGTTCTCAACTTTTCCTTCTTTGATATCAAAAGACAAAAGTCCGTCTCTACTACTCAACCAAGCATGTTGGTAGGTACTGTCAAATAGGATATCTTCAATGAAAGGGAATTCATTTACAAAGAAACTTTCTACGGTATCTGTTTTTTGTCTGTAGCATAAAAGTCCATTGCCATAAGAGGCAATCCATATATCTCCATTATGATCACACACCATTTTTTTTAGGGATAGTTCTTTTTTGCCTAAAGTTTGGTCATTTATGTTGATACGTTGTTCAATGGAAATGTCTGTATCCGACATTTTTAGTTTTAGTATGTCATAACCATTTGCAACATACAACAAATGGTTTGATCGGTCTATGTAGCATACTTTTGTATTGAGCTTAACTCTCTTTTCTATCAAGCGATGTGTCTTTGTGTTAAAAAAATGGAGCATGTTTCTAGAGCGGATCAAATAATTTTCGTTATCAATCTTATGGATTGATCTAGAATTGATCTTTTTCATGGAAGTACTAAAGCTTACTTCACCATCATTGTCAAATATCAAAAGGGAGTTTTTTGTCGCTCCTAACATCAAATTATCATCAATAGGTGCGACTGCGACTAGGGATAACGCCGGAAAGCTACTGACAAAATCATGAGCCTCTTCTACTTTGACCAACCCTTTGGTAGTTGCCAACCAATACAGTTTGTTTTTTTTGTCGTAACAAAAAGAATTGATACTATAGTCTTGGTTGATCCATGAGAGTTCTTTGCTTGCGATGTCTAACTGTGCTATTCCTTTTTCGCCAAACAGTAGAATAGCATCATTTATCTTAACCATTTTTTTAATACTACCATCGCTATGCAGTTTTCTGAAACTGTTTTTACGTAAGTTGTATTCAAAAACTCCATCATTACTACTTAAGAGTACTAATGAATCGTTCAAAGGATAGAAGTCTTTAATTAATATTATTCTTTTTTTAAGGAGGGTTTTTAGCGTGTCATTTTTTTCTAATGTATATACATAGCAGTTTCCCCAACTTGCTATCATGAATGTATCTTCTGCTATTTCTCTAAAACTATGGTGAGTGTGCTTTTGTTCGACGACGCTTAGTGTTTTGATTTTTTTAGTTTTTGGTGTCATCAATTTTATGTTACCAACATTCTCAATCACTCACATTCTTCCTTTACTATCTT
>WTJX01000313.1 GCA_011524675.1 Cytophagales bacterium | reverse complement strand
TCTTGATTGAGCAGTTCGGTGATTTTGTTACCCCAAAAGTCATATAAGTTTTTGTATTGGTCAAAAGGCAGTCGAGTACCCATCTCTAGGCGGTAAGCTTGTATCAAATCCAGCGGACGTAACAAACCATATAAGCCAGAAAGTATGCGTAGGTGGTCTTGAGCATGACGTACATCTTCGTCTGTCAAGCTTTGTGCGTCTAAGCCTTGGTATACATCACCATTAAAGGCAAACAAGGCATGTTTGGCGTTTTTGTCTTTGAGGTATTGATCAGAAAAATGATAAAAACGCTCTACATTCAGTTCAGCAATTTTTTCGCTTACTTTCATTAATTGTTGTAAGTCCTCAGCCGTTTTCGTTTGCATCTCCTTGACAAGGGTCATACTTTCTTCGGGAAAACGCACAGCAGTAGGCTCAAAAGAATAGCTAGACTCAAAGTCTAGTGATTTGGCAGGAGAAATAAGTGCTATCATATCTTTAATGTATTCAAGTATTCGTATGTATGTAGGAAAGCTTGGTGCATCGCTAATCGCTAACTACTTTTAAGCTTTCTTTTACTTTTTTTACTTTTTGTTTGAGTACTTCTATGTCTCGGTCAACAATGGTGATGTGTCCCATTTTGCGTTGTGGTTTGGTTTCTTTTTTTCCATAGAGAAAAAGATTTACCCCCTCTATCGCCAACAGTTCTTCTATGCCTTGGTAGTTGGCTATGCCTGTATGCTTGTCTTCTCCCAAGATGTTAACCATGGCAGAAGGAATCTGTATTTCTGTACTACCAGCTGCTAGTCCTAGTATAGCTCTGAGGTGTTGCTCATATTGTGAGGTTACAGATGCGTTGATCGTCTGATGTCCGCTATTGTGTGGGCGTGGAGCTACTTCATTGACAAGGAGTTTACCATCCTTGGTCAAAAACATTTCTACCGCCAAGATGCCTACCATATTTAGTTTTTCGATCACGGTGATAGCTATGTTCATGGCTTCTTCTGCGATATTAGGAGCTAATACGGCAGGTGATAGTAAGTAATCTACAAGGTTGTAGTCTGGATGAAATACAAGTCCTACAGGAGGGTAGGCTTTTACTTGTCCTTGTGGATTTCTTGAAACAATAACAGATATCTCCTGCTCAAAATCTACTAACTTTTCTAAAAGACTTTCTTGCTCAAAAGCCTTGTCTAGATCGCTCGCATCGCTCAGTTTCTGTACTCCTCTACCATCATAGCCATCTTTCCCCAGTTTGTTGAAAGCAGGTAAAAAATCACTATGTGCTATGACATCTTCTTTGGTATCTGTAAGGACAAAGGGTGCTGTAGGGATGTCATGCTTTTGATAGAACTGTTTTTGAATGCGCTTATCTTGGATGATTTCTATAGCTTCGGGCTGAGGATATACTTTTGTACCTTCAGACTGTAGCTTTTTGAGTGCTTCTACATTGACTTTTTCTATCTCTATGGTGATGAGGTCTTTGTCTTTGCCAAAGTGATATACAGTATCATAGTCTTTGAGGTCACCATGAGTAAAACTAGAAGCTAACTCCTTGCAGGGAGCATTTACGTCTGGATCTAAAACGTGACTGCTTACATTGAAGTTGGTGCATGCTTGTATAAACATACGCCCTAGCTGCCCACCGCCTAGTATGCCTAGTTTAAAGTCTTGATAAAATGGTTTTTTCATAATGTATTCAAGTAGGTTAAACAAAAAAGCCAAATCAATGCGTGATGACTTGGCTTTTTATCGTATCCGTTTGGTAAACTACATATAGTGTTTTAGCTTTCTAAATATTATATATATCTAAGTAGTCGTCCAAAAATACTTACAATAAAAAACGGCTATTTTAATTCATCTCATCGTTAGAAATACGCGCTTTAGCTTGCTAAAGCTTTGCTTTCTGCCTTGACCTGAACTAAAATCACTCGTTTTTTAAAATACAATTATTTTTGTCTGCCTACTTAGTTAAAGAAGACTTTGCATAACTAAGGTTTTGTGCTTAGTCAAGGCTTTCAAAATTTTAAAACCGCAGTTTACTAGTTGTAAATGAGGATTTTAAAATTTTGTGTAACGCAGAATAAGTGCAAAAGGTGGTTTTGCAAAGCCTTCTTAAAGTTTTTAGGCATTATAGTCTAGCATAGAGAGCAAATCTGACAATCTTTGCTTGAGTTCTTTTCTATCCACTATAAAATCTAAGAAACCATGCTCTAGTACAAATTCTGAGCTCTGGAAACCTTCTGGTAGGTCTTTGCCTATCGTTTCTCTGATGACTCTTGGTCCTGCAAAACCTATGAGTGCACCTGGCTCTGCAATGTTGAAGTCGCCTAGCATGGCATATGAGGCAGTAACCCCTCCTGTGGTAGGGTCTGTAAGGAGTGAGATGTAAGGGAGTTTTGCTTCTGAAAGTAGGGCTAACTTAGCAGATGTTTTTGCCATTTGCATGAGGGAGAAACCTGCTTCCATCATACGCGCTCCTCCAGATTTGGAGATCATGAGAAATGGCATTTTGTTTTCGCGTGCATAGTCTATAGCTCGGGCTATCTTTTCCCCTACTACAGAACCCATAGAACCACCTATGAAGCTAAAGTCCATACAGGCGATGGTAAGGTCTATGCCGTTTATTTTTCCATATGCAGAACGTAAGGCATCTTTCAAGCCTGTTTTTTTCTGACTGGCTTTGATTCTGTCTGGATAAGCTTTGGTATCTTGAAACTCCAAAGGGTCGCCAGAGACTAGTGCCTCATCAAGTTCGGTAAACTTATTATCATCAAATAAGATTTCAAAATATTCTACAGAGCCTATACGAGTATGATAGCCACAGCCTACACAAGTGTAGCCATTCTGAGCATGCTCTCTAGTTTGCATCACTTTTTTACAATCGGGGCACTGATACCACATGCCGTCTGGTGCTTCTTTTTTTTCCTCCGTAGGAGTAATAATTCCTTTTTCTTTTCTACTAAACCAAGACATATAAGATTAGTTATGGATTTATGATATAATGTTAGTGGTTTGATATTGGGTATATCTCAGAGCATCTTTTATACAAGCGTAAATCAATGACTTATCATAGTATTGTAAAGATCAAACAAAGACATTTCTCGATATTATCGTACAGCTAACAAGAAAAAACATTGCTAGTAAACTAGCGAAAAAATGCTTTTAGAAGCACTATAGCTTAAACAAAAGCCTACAAAGATACTATTTTTCACTCTTTGTGAGAAAGATATTTGTTTTTATTTGATGAATACACAATATTTTTGATTGATTATTGCCTCTTTTTAGTTGGATAATGTGGTATTAACGCGCGTTGAGACTGATAAACGATAGTAAAGTTGAACTAAATACTTTTAGTGACTCTTTTAGCGGTTAGCATATTCATATCTTATAACTTTTTTGACAATAGTCAAAAGCTTATGAAAATTAAAACAAAGTTCATGGCAACCTATTTTTTTTTATTTCGTAAGTTGTTGAAGAAAAAATACTAGTTTGTTTTCTGACAGACATTCTATTTTGATAGTTGGCTTGAATTCTTACTATTATATCGTTATATTGCCGTGCTATCGTTTATAAAACAGTAGCAAATACTGAATGAAAAGTTATTTCACCAAATATCAAGTACAGCAAAAAATTCATTTGCAAAAAGAAGCTTCTACGCCTAAAGAAGCTAAGATACATGATATTGCTAGTGCAAAGAAAGAGCTTTTTGAATCTAAATTTGCCAATCTCATCTTTCATCTCAGTGATTCGGTTATGGAGATAAACTGGAAGGGCTTTATAGACCACGATAGTTATAGGAACATACTGCACGAAACGTTCTCTGCCATTATAGAAAGAAACATAAAAAAGGTGATCTTCAATGCTACAGATTTAGAAGCCTTGACCGATGAAAATAGGGAGTGGACATGTGAACACTGGTTTTCTAAAGCCAACGATAAAGATATCAAAACTTTTGCCTTTATAATGCCCAAAGATATATTTGGTGAAGTTTCTCTAAAAATGATATCCGAAAAAATAGCTACACTATACAATATAAAAAGTAAGTATTTTGACAATACTGATGACGCTTTGCGTTGGATAGTGCGCCAATAAGTAGGCGAGCTTAGACAAAAAGCAAAGTAATGTGATTTTATGTAAACTAGCCTAGTTTGCCATCCATTCGTATAGATCATAATGCTCACGAGTCATGCCCATGGCAGCATATGTTTTGATCGCATTTTGATTGGTTTTATCCACGTATAGCCTTAGCCCTTTCAGGTTATCATCATTTTTTACCATTTTTTGAAAGAAAGAATACATAGACCTAAAGACACCTTTTTTTCTATATTCTACCTTTACATACACTGAGTGAATCCAAAAAACAGTACCATTTCTCCAGTCGCTCCATTCATGTTGAATCATCACACAGCCAATCTTTTCACCGTCAATTTCTGCTATCCAATACGTACCTTTACTGTCATCTGCTAATAAGTTGATTACCCCCTCTTTTAGTATGTTTTTGTCTAATACTAGGTTTTCGGTTTCTTCTGCTAGTTGATATTGAAATGAAACTAATAAATCAATATCTGACGTATTAGCTTTTTTTAACTGTATAGTCATGTGTATTTAAATGTATTGGACTATTTATCAAATAAATAGTATTAATTCGGTAAAGAACGAACAGTATATGTAGTCGTCCAAAAAATTGTGTCTCTGTACTTATTGCTTAATAAGCTAATAGAAAGCCTTGATTAAGCACAAAACCTTAGTTATGCAAAGCCCTTCTAATACCTAAAAACTCATATAAAATCAAAAGGTAGCTATATAAGAAACTACTTTATTTTTAGAGTGATAACTTAAACTGCTTGAAATTAATTAATTTACGTAGTTATTACAAGTGTAGTAAAACTTTTTTTGATTTTGGTAGAAATAAATCATAAACTATGCCAAAATATCCATGAACAGCCCTATGCATTCGTTTTCTTTCTGAGTCATTAGAGCTTGCTGTTGTGGAGTCTTATCATTGAAGCCAATGAGGTGAAGTAGCCCATGAGATAAGACACGTAGTAGTTCGTGCATAAATTCTTGTTGGTATTGGACTGCATTGTCTTTGACTCTATCTATACTGATGTAGATGTCTGCGAAGATGGATTTTTCTATTTCACTGAGGTCAAATGTGATGATATCTGTATAATAGTCGTGTTGTAGATATTGCTTGTTGATAGAAAGCAAATCTTCGTCTGAGCAAAAAATATAATTTAATCTTTGAACACTATATCCTTCATTATTAGCTATCTGAGTGAGCCACTTAATGGTTTGTGATGTGTGTTCCAGAGAAAAACCAGCAGATTGATCACTGAAATGTATAGACGACATGGAGTTATAAAGTGATATAGAATGTTAGGCTCAACGTATGTTTAGGCATCATCCTCATCCTCTTCAAGGTCAAATGATATTTCAACTATCCTACCGTTGTGCGTATATTCATATTTGTTAGCAAGATTTTTGATTAGGAATATACCTCTACCACCTTCTTTTTCTATATTTTCGGGAGCGGTAGGGTCTGGAAGGTTATCAAAATCAAAGCCTTGTCCTTGGTCTTCTATCGTAAAGGATACTTCGTTTTCTTGAAGTACGAGTGAAAGATCTACAAGTTTTCTTCTATCAGAATTATTTCCATGAATGATTGCATTGTTCACAGCTTCTGTGATTGCAACCATGATATTGCCATACATATTATCATTGATTTGATATTTGTCTTTCACATTGTCGATAAAGCTTTCAACAATACGAATGTTTTCTGGCAAAGAGGGAATTTGGATTTTTATCTGCTCCATTGTCGAAAATTACGAATTTATTATTTTTAATTGCTAATTTTTTTTTAACAAATTTAAATTTTTCTTTTTTTCTTGATTCTCACAAGGATAAAGAAGAGTTAAGTTTTAAAACTTAGTCTATGCATAATTAGTTTTTGTCTATCCTTTCAAAATAGTTATTTACTTTTTCTTCATAAAACGGTGTTAGTGAGGGAGGTACGGTTCTCATCAACTCAGTTTGTTTCCTTTTTTCTTCAAGGTATTTTTCTATAGCAGGCGGGTATTTTCCTTTAAAAGAATGCCCTCTCTCTGCTTCTCTTTTTTCTTCAAGACCTTGTGTCCTGCTTGCTTTCTCGGCTTTGAATAGTCTAGTGAGTATGTCTTTTTGTCGCTGTAGAGTTTCCTGATCTACTTGCTTAAATACTAAGTCTTTTTCTGTTTCTTCCATTAGTTTTTGCAGCTTGGCTAGTTCTTCTTTGAGTGCAGAACCTTGCCCTTGCTCATTTTCTAATTTTTTTATGGCACGTCTTATTTTTTCTTGCTGAGCGGCTAACTTGGCTAGCTCTTGCGAAAGTTCTCTACCAGACTTTTGACCTTCGCTCAGTTCTTGTATGCCTTGGTTTAGTTGTTCTTGTTGATTGCCAACGCCATCCTTGGGATCTCCTTCACCTTCGCCTTGCTCCCCTCGTTGTTTTTGATCTCCCGCTTGTTGTTGTTGTTGTCCTTCTCCTCCTTGTTGCGGCTCTCCTTGTTGTGGCTCACCTTGCTGTGGCATGCTATTAGCATCTGCTTGCATATTGCTCAAAATATCACTGAGCAAGAGCGCTAAATTATTCATGGAAGTCATGGCATATTGCTGTTTGGTAGAGATCACAGGCGTGTTTCTTCTTTGTATTGCATCCAAACTTTCTTCCATGTAGGTGCCTACTTTTTGGGTTTCTTCCAAAACGGTTTCTCTTATTTCTGCTGCTCTCTTTGCTAAGGCAAACAAACTATCTTCTACTATGTGTGCATTCTCATTTAGCTGCACTTGTTTTTGAGCATATTCTATAAAGACAGGATCTGTAGTAGGTACTCCAGCTATCTTGTCTATGATCTTTTCTTGCTCCAAAGAGAGTTTGATAAGGTTATCCAAAATAATCTGTAGTGTTTCAATATTTTCTTTCAATACTTTCATTTCCATTTGCTCCTGCATCTGCTTCATTTTTTGTTGCATCTGCTGCATCTGCTCCTTGGCTTTTTGTTGCTGCTCACTTGCCTTTTTCTGATTTCCACTCTCAGAAGACTCTTCTGCCTTCTTCATCTGTTCTTTTATTTCTGACCTTTCGCTCTGTGTATCGTTCATCTTGTTTGGTCTTTCTAATGAACGATTCATTTCTTCCATTTTTTGGATGTCTTTTTCTAGCTTTTCAAAGTCTGAGCGTATTCTTTCCTGCTGTTCTTTGGATTCTTGTTTTGTCAATTCCTGTTTTTCCGTTTTTTCTGACAGCTCTTCTTCTTCTTTGGACAACTTATCAAGATCAGAAATAGCTTTTTCTAATTTTTCTTTTACAAGTTGTTTCTTTAGCAATTCCTTCGTTCTCTCTACGTTCTTACTGTTTATTTTGTTTTGGTTTTCTAACTTTTTTAATTCTTTATTTAGTTTTTGTGTATTGTTCTTTTCGGAGAGTAATTTTTGAAGTTCCTCTAAGATTTCGTCCATTTCTTCATCTTTGAGCTCATTCATCATTTGTTGTGCAAGCTCGCTCTCTTTTTCAGAACTTTTCTGGTCCAATTGCTCCTTTTTCAATTCTTTTTCTTCATGATTTTTTTGAGCATTTTTTATCTTTTCTTGTACTTCTTTTTGTTTCTGTATGATTCTTTCTATCTCTTTTTTGTCTTGCCAATCGATTTGTTTTTTTACTTTCAATCTCTCTTGTATTTTTTCTAGTTCATCTTGCAGTTGGTCTAGTTCTTTTTTTAGAGAAGCCAATTCTTGCTCTTGTTTTTTCTCTGATTGTGCTATAGCACTTTCTAGCTCGCTTTGCGAAGGTAGCTCAAGAGTGTAAAAACTACTTTGTGTTTTCTTAGCGCCATTGATGCCATCATTGTCCCATACTGCTACGGCATATTTTATGTTCTCACCCGCAGACAAGCCTATTGAGTCCAAATTCAAAACATAGTTGAAACGTTCGTTTGAGGAAGTAAATTGTTGTTTGATGGTGCTTGTACCTTTCTTTATCGTACTTTCTTGACTCGTTATTTCATAGATAACTTCTAGTTTTGAAAAACCATAGTCGTCCGATATGTTTCCCGAAAGCAGTACATAATTGTTCAAGACACTATCTGAATATGTGTTTACATTCAATGTAGGGTAATGGTCTTTGATGACATTTATTTCGTATATACTTCTGTCTGCATTAGTGATAGAAGTGCTATCTAGTATAATGGCATATGTAGTATTGTTTCTTACCTTTTTTGACAAGGAGAACATATTGTTTTTTGTCTTTGAGGCAAGTTCTTTGCGTGAGTCATCAAATACAAAAAGTAGGTAATCGCTATGCTGTACGTTTGCTTCCCAGTGTACTCTAGCACCTTCGGAAACATGAAAACTACCTGTATTTTCTATAGTTTCACTTTTTCTGTGCTGATAGGCGGGGTAGTCTATGGTGATAGAAAAGAAGTCAAGACTAGCTTTGTCTATCACACTGAGTTGGTGCTGGGCGGAGTAATAACCAGAGGCACTGTATTGAAAAGAAATATTTTCTTTTACATTTTTTAGTTTGAAAGAAAAGATACCTTCTTCATTTTTTTTCATGAGGTATGACTTTCCATCTATCATGATCTTACTTTGGTCGGGGACGGCATTGCCTTCTAGCCTTAATTGAAATTCAAAAGCTTCATTTCTAGCCACTTCCAACGTTTCGTTGAGCATCTCAAAGCGGAAGGGGGCTGGTGTTTCAAAGTATTGGTTGTACTGAATGACTCTTTTGCTTCCTTGTGTGAAGATATCTTTTTTGACAAAGAAGATAAGCAAAAGAAAGAGTATGATGGCAAGGGCAGCAATGAGGTATTTTTTTATGCTTTTGAAGTCTATGGCTTTTTGGAAAGAAAAAGGAGATAACTCTTTACTTTTTTGTGCAATACTTGCCAAGATAAGCTCCGAGCTGGTGTTTTCAACGTTTTGCAGTTGAATCATATTCAACAGTTTGTCTTGTATGGCAGGGAAAAACTGTCCTAACTGTTGTGCAGCTTCTTTGTCGCTCATTTTTCTGTGAGCAGTCAACAGGTTATAGGTGGGGAGTATAACTAAAAAGCCTAGCAGACCTAGGGCCAAAAACAAAAAACCAAAAAAGAGTAGGGTACGAATGGCGGTAGAAAAGTGCCCCCAAAATTCTAATGAGCTAATGATGAAATAGGATGCCAATAAAAATATAAGGCATATAGCTATGCCTTTGATCAGTTCTTTTCTGAAAAATAGTTTTTTATAATTGCCAAGGCGATTTTTTATTTCCGTTATGTATTGAGATTCTATCACACTAATTCAATTAAAATAGGACAATGATCTGAGTGTTTTGCTTCTGGCAGAATAGCGGCTCTTTTGAGTTTGCTTTCCATAGCTTGGGTAGCAGAGAGATAGTCTATTCTCCAGCCTTTGTTATTCGCACGTGCATTGGCACGGTAACTCCACCAGCTGTAATGATGTGCTTCTTTGTTGAAGTATCTAAAGGTGTCTATAAAACCTGCTTCAAAGAATTTGGTCATCCATGCTCTTTCTTCTGGTAAAAAACCCGAACTTTTTTTGTTTCTTATAGGGTCGTGTATATCTATTGCCTCATGGCAAATGTTATAATCTCCTCCTATGATAAGATGTGGAAACGTTTCTTTTAGTTGTACGAAGTAGGTATATAGGTCATCTAAGAACTCATATTTGAAAGCTTGCCTTTCTTCGCCACTAGAGCCTGAGGGAAAGTAGGCTGAGACGATAGAAAAATCATTATAGTCGGCACGTAATATTCTACCTTCGGCATCATAGGCTTCTATGCCACAGCCATAGGCTACATTATTGGGTTTTATTTTGCTCAATATAGCTACACCACTATAGCCTTTTTTTTGTGCTGAGTACCAATAACTATGATAACCCAAGGATTCAAAGGCAGCTATGTCTATCTGTTCTTTATTTGCCTTGATCTCTTGAAAACAAACAATGTCTGCATTTGCTGCTTTGAGCCATGTAAAGAGGTCTTTTTTCATGGCTGCACGAATACCATTGATGTTATAAGAAATGATTTTCATTTGATCTATGTTAAAATAGCTACTCTTATCGTATGTTTGTAACCTTTTTTATTACTTCAAAAAGGTAAGAGAGTGAAGATACTAAATAAGAAAAGAAAGTAGCACTTTATTCTTATTTTTTGTTAGCATTTAGGTTAATTAAGGACTATTCGTAAAGCTATCTATGTTAGTTTTGTATAGTAAGGTTGTAGTATTTCGCTTTTATGAAGAGAACATATAGCAGTTAAT
>WTJX01000523.1 GCA_011524675.1 Cytophagales bacterium | reverse complement strand
GAGTTTAAGTGATAGAAAAGGAAGACTTCCCTAGTTAAAAGCGGAATCCCTGAGCGTCCTATAAAAAAGTAGCCGTTCAAAAAAAAATATTATTACTTTTGCATGACTACTTATATCCTTATTTTAACCATTATGGAGCAGTGTGAAAGCTACTTCTATTAAAACAATTTGATTTGTCAAGAAAAAAAAGATCAGAAACCATAAATGACTGGCTTACTAGAAGGCATCAGCTCATTTTGCGTAATGAAGAAAATTTTGAAGAAAAAACGACTTTAGTATATACCAACGCCAAAGCATTGGTGCTTGCCTTCACTATCTTTATCAGTGTATCTATTTTAGCCATAGTGCTAGACCGCTATTTGTTCACTTTGTTGGGCAGTTCTAGGATAGATAGTAATTTATACAACAGAAGGTTAATAGAACTATCTACACAAGTAGATTCTCTTGCTAGAGCAATGGAACTAGGGGCGCAGTATAGAGAGGTAGTAGAGGCTGTATTAGAAGGGAAAGATCCAGATCAACTCATCAAAAAAGATACAAGTGGTACTGTCGTTAGTACTGTCGTAGTAGATAGTATTGCAGGCAAAGAGGTGGATCAACAAATAAGAAATGAGTTTGAAGGTGATGGTCTAAACATTGATTTGGTCGCCGATAGTCGCCTTGCAGATGTACTCTTGTTCTCCCCTGTAAATGGCTATGCCATATCACAAAAATTTAATGCCAAGTCAAAACACTATGGTATAGATGTACTTACGGAAGAAAATGAGGTCATCAAAGCTACTGCTGATGGTATGGTTATTTTTTCTGACTGGACCATACATGGAGGACATACCTTGGTGTTACAGCACAATAACGAATTGGTTTCGGTGTATAAACATGCCGCTGTATTACTCAAAAAAGTAGGTGAATTTGTGCAATCTGGAGACCCTATAGGTATAGTCGGTAATTCTGGAAATGAAACTTCTGGGCATCATTTACATTTTGAATTATGGTTTGAGAAAGAACCTTTTAATCCAGAAAACGTGATCAGATTTTAATAATTGTTATTTTTAGCTTAGTTTTGGCATACTAAATACAGTTAAAATTTCTTCCAAGATATAAAAGGCTTTGTATTATACAACCCTTTGAGTTTATATAGTGTCTTTATTATTATATAGAATGCTACTTATATTGTTATCCTCCAAGTTTTATGAGGAAGTAAGGGTGAAAAATGCTGAAACCTTCTAATGGACAAATCGTATTTAGTGGGGTTATACAAAATACATATACTACATAAAATCATGAGATCAAAAAAAACGTCAAATAGAGGTGGAGACGATATTACCTCGTTGAGCAATACTATCAATAAAGGAACACGTGTTACAGGAGAAATAGTAGCTTCTGGCAATTTACGCATAGACGGTGAAGTAGAAGGACAGGTAAACTGTAAGACAAAATTGGTATTGGGAGAGTCCTCAGTAATCAAGGGAGACATCACTGCTCAGCATGCTGAAATAGCGGGTAAGGTAGAAGGTCATATACATACTTCAGAAACACTTATCCTCAAAAGTTCTGCCTTTGTTTCGGGTGATGTAATCGCTGGTCAGCTAATGATAGAAACAGGAGCTAGCTTCAACGGAACAAGTAAAATGGGAGGGGCTGCCAAAAAAGCTAATCTGAATGGAGTCAAAGAAAAAGCCAAAGCTTAGTGCTTTTGCCAAATATTCAGGCATAGCATTCCAAATGGGGATTACCATTTATTTAGGAAGTTTGTTAGGACAGTGGCTAGATGAGAAATACGAAAATCAAGATGAATTATTTTCAAAAGTAGTAACACTTCTAGCCGTGTTTTTGTCTATGTACCTTGTAATAAAACAAGTAGTACGAGACTCAAAAAATATGTAGCAAATGATCAAACGCATTGTTCTATCTTTCCTTATGGCTACCGCGCTTTGTTTGGTAGCTTTTTTTTTGCATTTGACATTCATTGAAAAGAGTGCGCTTCATTATTCTTTGAAGTCAGTTTATATTTTCAATTTGACTGCATCATTTATCATTTACCTGCTTGTAGAGTTGCTCCATGCCAAAGGTTCTAGTCAAGCAGGTCTTTTTTACCTAGTCTTGATTCCCATCAAGCTTTTTCTTTTCTTCCTTTTCTTCAAAGAAGACCTCTTTACAGAAGATGGTATGAATCCTACTGAGCGTATTGGTTTAGTGGTTCCTATGCTACTCTTTTTATTATTTGAGATCATCAGTACGGCTTCTATTTTAAACAAAGACAGCTAAGGGGTGATTTTGGAGAATGAGAAATGAGATATTCAGTAAAAGGAATCTATTAAATCGTAACTTAGGCAAGTCAGAAATAACAAATCACAAAAATCAAATATCAAATAGAGGGCTTTTGATTTTTAGCTGAAACTTAACTTCTCATCACGAAGACTAACTAAAAAGTCCTCCTAGATATGAGTATCATATTTAGGAGGACTTTTTAGTTTCTTACTATGCAGCTACTTTTTGCTGTTTTAGTTGTCTTTGAAGTTGTCTTACTGTCAAGCTAGAACCGTCAGGACTCCATCCTGGAGGGCCAAAGATGTACATCAACTTATGGCTAAACTTTTTAGCATTTTTCACATCTTTCCAAATGTCTCCGTACTCATGTGTAAGCACTATCAAAGGATTATGAGATTTTGGCTCATGCACTACGCCATACTCTATAGCTATGTTCTCATCTAGTTCTTTATACGTACCAAAGAGACGGTCAAAAATGTTTAAGTATCCTCCGTGATTTTTATCTAAATACTCAACATTTCTTGCGTGATGTACTTGATGCTGTGTATGTAGGTTTAAGAACTTTTCTAAGAAGCCAAGCTTAGGGATGAATTTAGAGTGCAATTGAAACTGCCATAAAGACTCAATACCTAAACATATCAAACACATCTGTGGATGAAAACCTATAGCAGGTAACCAACAATAGAAAAGAGGTTTATACAAAAGCGTAAACCAACCATTTCTCAATCCAGTACCATAGTTAAAC
>WTJX01000569.1 GCA_011524675.1 Cytophagales bacterium | reverse complement strand
TAAAAGAGCGTAAGGACCTATTGACATAGAGACGTAAAGACGTATTGACGTTAAAAGCTGGATTTTATTCCACGAAAGTGGCAAAGAAGATTAAAGATTAAAGATCAAAGATTAAAGAGGGGGCTATTGAGACTTGATATAGTTGATGCTTTAGTTGAGAAAAATGAAGAAATTAAAAAATGAAAAAATGAAGGAGGTTCAAAACAGTGTTTAGTGATTAATGATTAGTGTTTAATAAGTTTTTTGTACTTTGTACTAATGACTAACTACTAGATACTCAAAAATAAAGAAAATGAAAAAAATGAATGAGTTTTTTAGCGGTTAGTGTTTAATGATCAGAGGTTAATTACAACAAAGCTGAAAACTCATAGACCATCAACTATGGACTCGTATATACTAGCTTCTTATTCACGATAAATAAACTTTCTTTGTACTTTGGACTATTTACTCAGTACTATAAAAACTTAGTCTGTTTTTAGCTAAGAGCCAGCTAGTGGGTAGCAACAAATAACAAACTTTTGTTTTTTATGATTTGCTATTTGTGATTTCGTCATTCGACTTTTTTGAGTTTTAAGAAGTCTGTTTACTCGTAAGGTAGCGCATAATAAAAAAGTCAAAAGAAACTACAATAAACAAATTGGATCAAAAAGCATTCAAAAAAGTACACTCATTTATCAAAAATTGTACTTTAACAAAAGATAGGAAGCATAAAAAAACATATAAATTAAAAATACAATGTATATTTAAAATCGCATTATATGTTTTATCATGTGTTATCATGCAATGATCGTAAAAACACAAAACACATGCATGAGTATATAAGACATTTACGCGCTTAATCTAAATCATTAAAAATCAACTTGTGAATAAAGTAAAAGTAGGTATTGTAGGTTTAGGAAGAATAGGAACTGTTCACCTAAAAAACCTAAGCAATCAGATAGACAATATAGAAGTGATAGCTGTGGTAACACCATCAGAAGAAGCCCAGCAGTACGCCAAAGAAATGCTTATCCCTATAGTCTCAGATAAGTTTGAAGTTATAGCCAACAATGACGAAATTGATGCAGTATTTATCTGCTCACCAAGTCCCACACATGCAGCATACATCATACAAGCTACCCAAGCAGGGAAAGCAGTATTTTGCGAAAAGCCGCTTGATTTATCTATAGAAAAAATAGAAGAAATACTAGCAGAAGTAAATAAGAGCAAGCAACCTTTGATGGTCGCTTTCAACCAACGTTTCGATCCTAACTTTTCAAAAATCAAAGAAACGATAGAAGAAGGAAGGCTAGGCAAACTAAGGATGGTCAAAATCACAAGTAGAGACCCTACTCCTCCACCTGCTCACTATGTCAAGTCTTCTGGAGGCTTATTTTTGGACATGACCATTCATGATTTTGATATGGCACGCTTCATCGTAGGTAGTGAAGTCAAAGAAGTATATGCCAAAGGGCACTGTCTCATAGACCCTGCCATAGGAGAAGCGGGAGACATAGACACTGGTGTAGTGGTACTTACCTTTGAAAACAATGTAACGGCCATCATCGAAAATAGCCGTGAAGCATGCTATGGCTATGACCAAAGACTAGAAGTATTTGGAGATAAAGGCATGGCACAAGCAAACCACAAACAAAAAGATCAAGTACAAATATTGGATACCCAAGGAGTACATAGCGCTAGGCCATTGGACTTTTTTATGGATCGTTATTTTGACTCTTATTTACACGAAGCTAACGCCTTCATAGAAGCTTTGCTTCAAAACAAAGAGATGCCTGTAAAAGGGGAAGATGGTCTCAAAGCTACTAAGATAGCCTTGGCGGCTAATTTGTCTATGAAAGAAAACAGACCTGTACTCTTGTCAGAAATATAGCCAAAACAAATCATCATAAAAACAACAATCAACAATGAAAAAAAACAACATTATTCCTTTATTACTCATTGCTTATATTATGAATGCTTGTACTACTACATCTACAGATGTCACAAACAGTGACATTCAACTATTAGACCCAAAAAAGTTTGAAACAAGTCTAGAGGGCAAAGCGACAAGTTTGTACGTACTCAAAAACAAAAATGGTATGCTTTCGGAAATCACGAACTATGGTGCTAGGGTGGTTTCTCTTTGGGCTAAAGACAAAAACGGTACGTTTGAAGATGTAGTATTAGGTCATGACAACATCGAGGCATACCTTGACAGTAACGATGCCTACTTTGGCTCTGCCATAGGTAGAAATGCCAACAGAATAGCCAAAGGTAAGTTTAGCATTGATGAGCAAGAGTATGAGATAGAAGTCAATAACGGTCCTAATAGCTTGCACAGTGGCAACACTGGTTTTCATAAAGTAGTATGGGATGCCAAGCAAATAGACGATCAGACATTAGAGCTACATTACCTAGCCAAAGATGGTGAGGGAGGTTACCCTGGTAATTTGAATGTGAAATTGGTATATAAGCTAACAGACAACAATGAGTTGAAAGTGGAATACTGGGCTACAACAGACAAAAAGACCATAGCCAACTTCACACATCATTCTTACTTTAACCTCAAAGGAGCAGGTAAAGGAACAATCACAGACCATATCATGCACATCAACGCCGACTCTTATACTCCATACGATGAGACGTGTGTCCCTACAGGAATGGTTGAAAGTGTAGCAAACACCCCCTTAGACTTCCGTACTCCTACGCTCATAGGAGAAAGAATCAATAGTGAGTTTGAGCAAACCAAGATAGGCTATGGTTACGACCATAACTGGGTGTTAAACAAAAGTGAGACAGGCTTGAACTATGCTATCAAACTAGAAAGCCCACAATCTGGAAGAATACTAGAAGTAGAAACCAATCAAATAGGCATTCAGTTTTATTCAGGTAACTATTTAGAAAATCCTAACGGTAAGCATGGGCAAAAGTACGGTTTCAGAGAGGCGTTAAACTTAGAAACACAAAGTTTCCCAGATAGTCCCAATCAAGAAAACTTTCCAAAGACATTCTTATTACCAGGAGAAGAGTATTACTC
>WTJX01000359.1 GCA_011524675.1 Cytophagales bacterium | reverse complement strand
TTATTTGAAGAGACCGTTACTGATAGCGTAGAAGCCCTTATTGCTCACTTTGAAGTACATGCACCCAAAGGCGAGTTTGTGATCGTAGTAGAAGGAAAGAAATAAGGTGTTACACCTCCTCTTGCTTACGATCTTTTTAAGAGCATAAGTAAGAGGAATTATATCAAAGATATTTACCCTCTACTTCCAAAGATAGCACTCCCTACACGGATCATATTACTGCCTTCTTCTAGTGCTAGTTCATAGTCCCCACTCATGCCCATAGAGAGATGCGCTAGCTTTACTTGTGGGTGGTTGACAAGGATATTCATATCGTCAAAAAATAATTTTAGTCCCCTAAACTCCATACGGATTTGTTCTTGATCGTCAGTGTTGGTTGCCATCCCCATGAAGCCGTGTATCTCTATGTTTTTGAGCGCAGAAAGCTCACCACCCAAAAGTAAGTTTTCCGCCTCTTCAAAGCCTAACCCAAATTTGTTTTCTTCCTCGGCAATGTGTATTTGCAATAAACATCCAATAACCCTTTGGTGCTTAGCAGCTTGTTTGTTGATCTCTTTGAGTAGTTTGAGACTATCTACGGCATGAATCAAATGGATGAAGGGAGCGATATATTTTACCTTATTGCTCTGTAAGTGCCCTATCATATGCCAATGGATGTCTTGGGCTAAGGTCTCTTGCTTTTGTACTAACTCTTGAACTTTGTTTTCTCCAAAATGCCTCAGTCCAGCTTGATAAGCTTCTTCTAAGTATGAATTTGGCTTAGTTTTCGATACACCAACTAATGTGTAGATAAAATCACTTAGCTTTTCTTCTATTTTATGTAAATTTGCACCTATGGACATAGTTTTCCTTCTTTTTCTTTCACCAAAGATATGACTTTAAGTAGAATCCATTTTGTTTTTTTTATAGTAATGTTGTGTTATTTGTATTCATGTACAAAGCAAACGGCAGCACCCGACTACCTACTGAGCAAAGAGAAAATGATTTCTATCATGGCAGATGCTTATCAGCTAGAAGCAGCATTAGTTCAAGTAGATAAAAAAAAGACAAAAAGAACTTTCTTTAATAAAGTGTATCTTCCGAATTTACTGGCAGAACATGGTACGAGCAAAGAAGCATATGACAGTAGCTATGCATGGTATCTATCGCACCACGAACAAGGGTTACTCCTTATGAATCAAGTAAAAGATACCTTGGAAGATAGAAAGTTGAGAAAGCAACTATACTTACCTAAATTAGACACACTAAACAATAAGAGATAATGGAACTTGAAGAGTTAAGAAAAAAAATTGATGTTTTAGATAAGCAACTTTTAGACGTTTTGGTAGAGCGTATGAAAGTAGTAGAGCAGGTAGCCATGAACAAGATGAAGAATAACGAAGAGGTTATCCAAAAAAATAGATGGCAAGACTTAATCAATTCCCGCTCTATATGGGGTGTCCGCGCAGGCTTACCAGAAGAGGAAGTAAAACAAATATTTGAATGTATTCATGATATTTCTGTACAGAGACAAAAAGAGATTATAGGTTAACACTTGTTTTCCTGCCCGAAGAACCTTCCTCGCTGGGACTTAATGCATAGACCTCTTTGGGCTTTATTCTTTCTTCTACTTGGTGAGAAACATAAATAATAGTTGTGTTAGTTTCTGCTACCAAACGATTAATCAAGTTGCATACTAGGGCTACACCCTCCTCATCCAAGCCTTCCAAAGGCTCGTCCAAAATGAGTAAAGGCGGTTGCTTCACGAATGCTCTGATAATAAGGGTAATCCGTTGTAGTCCCAAGGATAGCTGTGTATAAGGTGTGTTCGCCAAAGAAAGCAAGTCAAGAGCTTTCAACCATTCTCTTACGATTTTTTTGTGTATAGATGTAGGCTTCACATAAAGCCCTACCGAATCATAAAAGCCAGAAAGTATCATCTGCTCCAAACTTTGGAAACGCCAAAACATCTCTGCCAGCACAGGGCTGTAATACCCGATGTGCTTTTTGATCTCCCTTACACTTTCTCCTGTTCCTCTCTTTCTACCAAAAATATAAAGCTCCTGCCCATAGCCTTTGGGGTTGTCTCCTGTTACCAAAGAGAGTAAGGTGGACTTGCCCGAGCCATTTGGTCCTACTAGCTGCCAAAAGTCTCCTTGCAAAATAGTCCAATGTATATTACTGACAATGGGTCTGCCGTCGTACTGCACCGAAACACCTCCAAAGCGTAACATCTCTTTTCCCTCTAGTCGGAAACTAGACTTTAATTTTGGAAGAGAAGATATAGGAGTAGCTATGGTATCACTACGCTCTTCTAGCGTACGAAATAGAAAACTATTGTCTTCTACACATAGCCTTGTT
Organism: Cytophagales bacterium; assembly: GCA_011524675.1. Lineage (GTDB taxonomy): Bacteria > Bacteroidota > Bacteroidia > Cytophagales > JAAEPT01 > WTJX01. Next base: position 681 of record WTJX01000359.1, on the reverse strand, counting down.
TCCAGCAAAGGCAAAAAGTTTTGTGCTCTACTTTCTATTTGAATCAATTTGATATGACGGCTACAGTCTTGTATTTTTTGAGAAAGTAAGGCTTTTGACTGAGGGTCTAAGTGATCAAAAACAGCATCCAATACAAGGTAGCCTGGATTTTGTTGGATCAGATAATCTAAGAAGATGTTTTTTCTTTCTCCAGAAGAATAGGAATGCAAATACCGCTCACCTACCATAGCTTGTTGAAGCCTTTGCTCTGTAGCAATCATTTTTTCTATCGCCAAATTAGAAAAAAGCAAGCCCTTTAGTGTTGAAAGCGCTGCAAAAGCTTCATGCTTTGTATGGGTCAGTAGCTCCTCTATAAGCCTTTGCCTATCAATTCTGTTTGATAATAATAGCCCTGTATGCTTCATGGGGGTGATGTTTTTGAGAGTTTCAATTATACACCTATTTTCTCGAAATCTCAAAACAAATATGCTATTACGTCCTTACGTCTCTACGTCTCTACGTCTCTACGTCTTTATGTCTTTACGTCGATACGTTTTTATAGGTGTCGAAGGTCAAATGTCGAAGGTCGAATGTGTGTTTACGTCTGTACGTCTCTATGTCTTTACGCCTCTACGCCTTTATGTCTTTACGTCGATACGTTTTTATAGGTGTCGAAGGTCAAATGTCGAAGGTCGAATGTGT
>WTJX01000143.1 GCA_011524675.1 Cytophagales bacterium | reverse complement strand
GCATCTACAGCGATCAATACTTTCATGATTTCTTTCCCTCTAAAGGTAATATTGACCGTTTCTTCTGTTGGAAGGTTTGCCACATCATCTATCTTGATGTGGTATGTTCCATCCGAAAACTGAAAGCTTTCGTAGGTTATGGTTTGCAGACCACTGTGTTGTAGTGGTGTAAAGCTTGGGTCTAAGTTGAGAATCATGATAATTTGTGTTTGTGTAACGCAAATTTAAGAATTTATTTTTGTTCTACAACTTAAATTTGTGTTTATGTTACGCAAATTTTATATCGAAGTGAAAATCACCTTCTTTTAGTGCTTTATATTTGGAGGGGTTGAACTTGTATAAGGGGCCTGGTCTGCCTGCACCTGTGTGTTGCTGTTTCTCCCCCTGATTGCAAAGTATGCCAAATTGCATGATTTTCTTGCGGAAGTTCCTTCTGTCGAGGGCGACATTCAGTACGCTTGCATATAACTTTTCCAAATCTGAAAAAGGAAATTTTTCGTCTAGCAATTCAAAGCCGATGGGTTCGTAAGTGATTTTAGCTTTTAGTCTTTTGAGCGCAAGTTGTACAATTTCGCTATGGTCAAATGCTAGGCTAGGGAGGTCATTGATGTGAAACCATTGGGCATCTTTAGCATCAGTATCTGCCATTAGTTCAAAAGAATCTGGACGCACCATACCATAATAGGAAATGGAAATCACTCTATTTCTTGGATCTCTGTTAGGTGTGCCGAAGGAGTATAGTTGTTCTAAATAGTTGATACTTACGCCTGTCTCTTCATGTAATTCTCTCTTTACGGCATCTTCCAAAGATTCTTCATTGAGTACTAGTCCACCGGGCAAAGCCCATTCGTTGATATAAGGAGCTATTTTTCTTTGAATCAAAAGTACTGACAGTCCATTGGTGGTACTATATCCAAAGACTACGGCATCAACGGATACTTTTATATTTTGATTTGTAGGCATCTCTAAAACTAAAAAGAAATCTTGAACTCTTGCACAAAAAATAGAAAGTCTTTTGATTATCTAGTATTAAAGGTAGTCATTCGGTAAATCACTTTAATCCTTTCCCACATACTGGCTTGTTACTAAAAACAGACTAAGGTCTGTTTTCTTAACGCTTCCGCCCAGTGATTTTGGGACTCAATGAAATATACTGGTAATCAGAGAGTTAAAAAACACGTCATTGGTAGTGCAGCGACGCGATCCAGAATAGTAGGCTACAAATTACCCTCTTTAGGACGGAATAGTGGAGGAAGATTAAGGATTAGAGATCAAAGATTAAAGAAAGGGGACTCAATTGACGATTGGACGATTAACCATCGACTGGGGACTCGTTAATACTAGATACTTAAAGAGTATGATTGTTTTAAAAATGAAAAGATAGAGGGGCACAGTGATTAATGTTTAGTGATTAACGATTATTATTAGACAGACTTTAGACTTTGGACTAACGACTCAGTACTCTAAAAGGCATGATTTTATTCCACGAAAGTGGTAGGGAAGATTAAGGATTAGAGATTAAAGATTAAAGAAGGGGGACTCAATTAACGATTGTACGATTGACTATTTAAAATAAGATGTTAAGACTATGAGGTTTTAAGATTCTTAGGTATAAGAAGCAAAAAAGTATCGGAAAGTAAAAAACTTAGCACTCAATAAAAAGCTTATGGACGATTGACCATCAACTATGGACTCGTTGTAAGGATGTGAGGCAAAGTTTTTATCTTTGGAGATTTTTTGTTTGATTGCCTATTATGGAGACTAGTGTAAATAAAAAGCTAAAAGCAATTAGCTACTTAGAAGAATCAGATACATTCCCTAAAGAAGAAATCTACTTTGAGTTGATGAGGTATATGGTTCAAGAAGAGGAGGAAGGGAATATTGTTAAGTCTTCTACCATAGCTTTTGAGCTTATCAATAAAAAGGATAAAAACGAAAAATTGAATGATTCTTTTGTACGTACTAAGGTATTCAAACTGCGACGTGCATTGGAAATATTTTATCTTTCTGAAGGAAAAGATACCCAGTACAAAATTCATATCCCTAAAGGAAAGTATAAGATAGATTTACAAGAGTCTAATGGAGCGGTAATAAATGATAAAGATTTATCTACATTCAAAAAGTATAAAGGCTATAAACTCACCACTGTACTCATTATTGCTTTATCTGTATTATGTCTCTTTCTTTTTGTTTTATTGCTCAAAGGCCGTTTTGGCAGGCAAGCACAAAGTTCTTTTGTCTCTGCTTTTATAGATAAAGATAAACCCTTAGATATTTTTCTTGGAGATAGAGCATTTTATTTTGAGTATGATACTGTACTCCAACGGAAACGTATGATCTTCGATACTGATGTGTCTTTGCCTAGCCATAGGATAAAGTTAAGGAAAATCCAAAATATGTTTCCAGAGCGGAATATAACCCCAACAAGAGGTTTCTCTCATACTGATACGGATAACATGCCCTTCGTTGCAAAACTGTATGCTGAGTGGACTATTAACAAACAAGCAAGCGGCATTTATTTTTCTAGTAAAAAGAAAGAAATTAAAAACAACTCTTTTTTTATGAGCAAGACAAGTTCTGGTGATTTAAACGAATTATTTGCAGCTTATTTTTTAGACTCTAAATGTATTTTCAGTAGTGTAAAGCCTGGAGCTAGTAGCATTGAGGCTTTTGACCTTCCTGACTCTGTAATTAAATTATCTTCTACATCAAAAGTTATTGAAGGTAAAAAACATTATTTTGCTTATTGTTTGCTCAAAAAAGTATCTACTCCTACCAAGCATGAAATATTCTTTTTGCTCCCATCCAATGATGCTTCAAGAAGGTATATGACCAAAAAGATTTTTGATCAAGATTTTAAGCAAGAACTTATTGATAGCTTTCAAGGAAAAGAAAGTGATAATTTTGAATTATTACTGGAAATTACAGGAGGTAACTATGCTCATGCAAGTGCACACAAGATCATTTATAACTCTGTTGTTTTATAATAAGAAGGCTTTGCATAACTAAGATTTTGTGCTTAGTCAAGGCTTTCAA
>WTJX01000440.1 GCA_011524675.1 Cytophagales bacterium | reverse complement strand
GTACTTTATACTTCGTACTATTCAGCAGTAATTTAGTTTTTGCTTTACTATATTACCACTTTCGTGGAATAAAATCTAGTCGTTTCACACAGTGTCTGAGTCCTCATTTTTAATTTAATACCCATAGTTTTTTTTTTCGTAAAACAGAATCAATTCCTTACAAATATCTCATACTCATACGATATAATCTTCTTTTTTTGAGGCTCTACCACAAAGTTCCATTGTGTAATATTATTTTGATTTCGTTCAAAAATTTGTCTGTAAGTCTGCATAGTTTTCCATGGTTCAGAAGATTCTAAAAGCTTAATCGCTTTGATATTCCTATTTACTATCATGTCTATGGCTTTGTTTTTAAGATTGATAACTTCAATCTCCCCCTTTACCCTTACTATATAATCATAATCTCTGTGCAGGTATGCGGTATCTTTCTTACGAGATATCTCTTTTTCTGATTGACTCACAATTATATTAGGCGATATTGACATTTTAGCAATACACTTTTCTCCTATTGGTGTGTAACCAAGCATTTCTTGACTTATAGGAACCATAGCCTTTGTCAATGAATTATACTTCTTAAAAAACACTGACCCCGTTGTTAATGGGACATCCGCTTTATTTATAAATTCTACAGAATGCCAAACGTCATTTTTATTATCTTTTTGATTATATCTATTACTATTTGAAATGATGTTGTCGTTAGATTGTAAACCGACGGTATATACATCTTTGTATGAAGTTTCAAATTCAGTTATATTAACATTCGTCCTATCCCCTCTTTTCATACTTACATTATCTATTTGATAAAGGAAAATATCATCATCTTTTCCTTCAGTAGGTCCTTTTGTATTATTACCATATATTTCCTCTAAAGCTGATGCTGAAATTGTCCTCTGTGTACCTATAGAATTTCTAAACATATCAGTAGTCTCTTTATTGGGATTAGTGATTCCGTTAATTAAGTCTATCACTTTATCATCGCTTGCCAATGGTGCAGCAACGGTTGAGTATTTGAATATCGGGATTCCTACTGCCAAATTTACGTTTGCATCAGATAAATCCTCCACGTCATTAATAATATTTGCTTTCAAAGACAGGCTTAACTTATTATTTGGTTTAATAGAAATAAAGTAATTAGGAGTCCATGTTATTCCCTTTCTCAAATAAGACAACTTTAGCTGTTGATCTTGCTTATCTTTTTTAAGGTTTATTAATAGTCTTTGTATCATAGGCTCACTATACAAGACAGCTTGGTCAGTAAACTCAAAGGAATCTATTTCAGATAGTTTTATAAATTTCCATTTATCCCCTTGTTTTAGGGTAACGGTATTGATCCCTGCTTGATTTTGTTGATATACTATTTTATCTTCGATCGAAAATATTGTTCCTTTTATTTTTTCACTTTTACCATTGAGAACTATTTCTATTTCTTTCCCTATATTGTTATGAAAAATTTGATAAATTGAACTGAAAACTTGTTTCTTTTCTGAAACAGTGGTAGTTTGTTTTGTAATGACTTCATTATTTGGTGTCTCTACTTCTATTGTCCCGAATATGATATTATTTTTGATCTTCCTATCGTACAATTGCCTATAACGGTCCTTTTCTTCTATCTTTTCCTTATAAGGCAAATCAATGTATATTGTTTTATCTTCAGTATCACATACCCCTTCTTTTTCAACAAATACCGTTGCATCCTTGAATATGGTTATTTTTTTTACATCCAATTTACATTGACTGATTCCTTTGTTGATCCATATTGAAAACAGTATAATTAATATTTTTTTTGTACTCATCTTTATCACATTGAATGATTATATAAACTGAATTTATTTTTGTTAAATTTGAACACTAATCTAATAAAATTTTTAAGTAACTATATCCTCTAATTACTTTAATTTGAAGTAGCCTAAACTTTTCTGAGCAATAATCAATTCTACTTTACAAAGTTGGAAATAAAGCTCCTTTTTTATGCATTAGGGATAGAAGCCATGTACGCCCCCCGCAGTCTGGCTAGTTACTAAACTGACCTTTAGCAGGTCAGTTTTTAACGTACTCCCTTCCTTTTTCACCCCTCAAAGGGCAAGACTGACTGTTAAGAAAATATGCCTTAGTATGTTTCTAACGAAGTACCAGTATGCGCGCGTACCTGTGAGAAGCCCGCCCCAGGGCTGAGCGTCAAGAACTATGCCCTGAAGCATAGTTTAGTGAAGAGCCAGTTTGAGGGGGAGGACTGGTGGAAACGCCATAACTTCGTAAAGTAGAACTAAAAGGTTACAGAATAAGAATTCTTGAAGAATTAGTGCCAAAATCAAAGATTCACTCCTCAAAACAACTATTTTTACAAAAAGAAACGAATGGAAACTTACTTTTTAAATATGATTAAAAAGTTAAGAGAAGCTGAAGAGTTAGTGCTATATGCTAATCTTTTAGAAATCTCTGAGGACGAGCAAAATATGGTGATAGAATATTTAGCTCGTAGCTACAAGATTGAGCGGAACACTTATACTTTTGATCTTCCTACTTTTGATCCTACTGCTGCACTCTGGGCGGCAAAGACTATCTACTATGCCGCACAATTACTTCTTTACAGGGATTTTGAAGCTAAAAACGTAAAAGAGCTAGTATATAATTATGAAGGTGAAATGAACGTATCTTCAATGTTTTCAGCAGACTTATGTTTGCGTTTTATCCCCGATCTTATCACAGAACTAAAAACGATAAATTCAGAAGATCCTTTGGTCGAGATACTAGAAAACATTGCATACACATGGCACTACTCTAGCATTCACTATACGTTTTATGAGAAAGAACTAGACTTTTCTCTGATTATGAAAGATAAGATATTGAAAAAAGCATATTGCGAACGAGTGATTCTGTATAAAAACAGAAAATTAGCATTACATGAGGCTCTAACATCTGAGATCAAAAGTCAGTTAGGAGCACATGCCGCTATTTTTTGGAATGAACTACATACAGAATTAACTATCGAAGACACGAATACAAACAACTAAAAAATGAAAATAGAAAAACTAACAGCTATACTGTCATA
>WTJX01000346.1 GCA_011524675.1 Cytophagales bacterium | reverse complement strand
TGTATTTTTAAAGGAAGTGACAGCTGCATTTAATTATGTGGTGAAAGATTTGAAAATTAAAGTTTTCTATGATGATAATCTTATTTTTTCAAACCTTTATGGCTACCCTATAAGTAACACCTCAAATGATATGGTATCATTTAACATAGGAAAAGTGCCTGCTAACACAGACCAAATTGGCTATCTAAAATTCAAACTTGACAACCCATCTAAAGAGATTGAAGAAAAACCACTTACTGTAAAAGTGAGTTATTTTGATTTTGTTCAAAACAAAAAGGTGTCTTATGAGGAGAAGGTATATTTAGACTGGACAGAAGAAACAAATACAGAAATGCAGCTAGAGCAGGAAGAGCAAACACTATATGCTATAGCAATCTTAAACCAATCGTTAAAAGTAATGGCTGAAGCACATGAAGCTGGAAATACGGAAAAAGCAAAGGAAGCCTTAGAAGATGGTATAAGGCAGACAGAAGAAATATTCCCAGAAGTAAAACCCAAAGAAATTCAAAAGTTATTTGACGATGCGAATAAATACATCAAATTATTGATTCAAATAGATAAAAACAAGGGGTGACCTTATACGTGGGAGCCTGCTTATTTGTACTTTTCTTCAAGAGAAATTAAAAAAATAATGGGTTAATAGTGATTACTGTCAGTGTTAGACAAATGTTGTACTATTGACTAATTCTATCATTATATCGTTAGCTAAAGCACTTAGTGGTTTTCACTACAGGGGGAAGCTCTTGTTATCGTAAAGTAAAACTAATAGCAAGCTGTTTTTTTAGCTATGTTTAATCCATATTTTTGACATGGTAAAATTTGCCCTCATTGAGTTCTAGTGCTACCATATAGCCCATGCCTTCTTTCTTTTTATCAAATACACAACCTGCATCAACGCTTATTTCGTATTCCCTAGTGAGGTTTTGTCCTAAAATGATTTTTAACGCATAAGGGGTATGTCCGTGAATAATTCTTTTACCTTCTATTTTATGAGGCAATACTTCATAGTTTCTGCTCCAAAGCATTGCATGTTTGTCTTTTAGAGGATCTTTGATGTCAAAGTTTAGTCCAGCATGTACCAAGATGTAATCATCTACTACTACATAGTACTCTAGGGCATTTAAAAACTCAATATATAGCTCATCTATTTCTCGAACAGACCTTACGCCAAAGCTTTTGAGTGTTGCTCTACCTCCAGCCCTAAGCCATGCTTGTTCTGCTACAGGGTTAGAAAAAGCATCAAGCATCATCTGTTCATGATTTCCTCTCAAAAAACAAATGTCATAACCTTGGTCTTGTAGCAACATACAATAGTCCAAGACGGCTTTACTGTCTGTGCCTCTGTCTATATAGTCCCCTAGCAGGCAAAGCTTGTCTTCTTTTTGAAGTGCTATAGTCGTTTCTATTAAGTATCGAAAGGTTTGATTACAACCATGAATATCGCCAATAACAAAATATCGTTGAGAAGTCACTAATACAAGGTTTTTAGAGTAGAGTCGGCAACCTGCACACCATAGTTGTTTGCCAACTGAATTTGATTGAAAAAGAAAAGACGTTGAAGATGTTGATAGTCTTCATTGTATCTGTCGTCTAGCGTACGATCAATTTTTTCTTGTGTTAAAATTTCAGTGTAATAGTTTTGTAGCCCTTCTTTTTGAAACACTATCAAAGCACGAAGGGTACTTTTTGTATCTAAAAAGCTTTTATGATTGTGTAAGGAGTCTAATTGTGTTAGGATATCGTTATAACATTGAGTAGTGTTAGCGATAAAGGATAGGTATTCATTTGAAGATTTATTACCATAAAGAGAGCTTTTAGAATCTAAGAAAGTAGTCATATAGGTGCTATATGTTGTTCTATCTAATGAATCTAATGTTCTCTTTATGGAATTTGATTTTTCTAAGAAGGTGCTTACTTCATTGTAGTTAGGAGTTGAGCAAGAGAACAATGTAAATAAACTTAGTGCTAATAATCCTGTGTGCCAATTCATATATTCAAAAATATAACTTTTATTGAATATAATAACCAATATATGTAATCTGTTCTACCTATAGGCTTTGTTTTTCTACCAAAGGATGTCTTTTTAAGGCTATTTTACTGTTTGTCATCTTCTTCTCCTGTGCTATCCTTTTACCAAGACCTTTTTTTCTGAGTCTGATGTTTGACTTTCTTCTTGCGCTTTAAGCTCTTCTATCAACACCGCTTCGTCTTTTTTAGATAGTGACTTTAATGATTTGTCTCCAGTATCTATGTCTTCTGTTTCTAATTCTGAATTGGGAAGCGTTATGCCCTCGCATATAAAGCTCAGAAGTACTGTAGGTTCTAAATCTAAGGCTAAAGAGATGAGGTACAGCTCTTTTACTCTTAATTTTGATGAAGGATTGTTTGATAACTCTGTCAATCTACTTCTGCTAAGTCCTGTTTTTCTAGATACTATGGATCTATTGATGGACTTTTTCATAAAAAACTCACCAAGTCTTGTCATAATATAATATTTGAATTGAATAATTAAGAAAGCGATGTCTTTAGGAAACATGCTTTTCTTTTACTGTTTTAAGGTATTGATTTGTCAATAACTTTATTCAATGAAATTAAGTAGGCAGACAAAAGTAATTGTTGATAGATAAGTTACATAATCACGCCCTCATGACTATAAAAAAATAATCATCAAATTCACAAAGTAATGCTCTGTTGATTATAAGATCTATATAAAATAGCGTATAAAATACTTATATTGTAGTGATATCTTTGTTTTTGCAATATGTGTTAAGGAATTGCGAAAAATAAATCTGTAGCGAAATATATCTTTTACTATATATTCAAACAAAATAACTCAAATATCTTTCAATCTGTTTAGATAATGTATGATTAACTTCATTAAAACAAAATCATTGTTTTTTTTGATATTTGATATAAAAATCAAAAATAAACTGCAAAAAACCTAGTATAAAATTATTTTTTTTGACAATATATATAGTTTATTGTCATGATTTTTATTGTATATCTCTTTTTTTACAACAGATGATAAGCCTCGTATAAAGCGTATATT
>WTJX01000370.1 GCA_011524675.1 Cytophagales bacterium | reverse complement strand
CCCTCACGCAACGCATAATACATACTGTATTTTACATTTACATTTTAAACACTATAACATGAGTAAATCAATCGTAGTAGAAAAGAAGTATTTGCTACCTTTTATCTTGGTCACTTCTTTATTCTTTCTTTGGGGTGTACCCAATGACTTAACCAATCCAATGGTAGAAGTATTTAAAAACGTTTTAGATATTTCTAACTCTAAAGCCTCTTTAGTTCAATTTGCCTTTTATGGAGGTTATGGAACGATGGCTATTCCAGCAGCACTATTTATCAGAAAATATCGCTATAGTACAGGTATTTTGATTGGTTTAGGTCTATTCTTCGCGGGATCTATTCTTATGTACCCAGCAACACAGCTGACAAATTATAATTTTGTTCTTGTATCATTGTATGTATTAACTTTTGGATTGGCCTTTCTAGAAACTACCGCCAACCCAATGGTTTTAGCTATGGGTGATCCAAAAACAGCAACACTTAGGTTAAATTTAGCACAAGCATTTAATCCAATGGGAGCATTGACAGGTCAGTTTATTGCAAAAGCATTGGTTAAGGATAAATTATATACACAGATGGACGGTACTTTAAGTGAGGCGAGCAGTTCTTTAGCTAAAGAAGATGTTATATTTCATGACATGAATGTAGTAAGCTATCCTTATATACTGGTAGGCTTTATCGTTTTAGCTATTTTTGTCATGTTTGTTTTGAAGAAGGTAGATGTTCAGAAAAATGCAGAAGAAGCATTAGATATGTCTGCAACTTTAAAAAAGTTGTTTTCAAATAAAAATTATTATGAAGGTGTTATAACTCAGTTTTTCTATGTTGCTTGTCAAATCATGGTATGGACATATATTTACCAGTATGTTACAGCATTAAATGTTACAAGATCACCAGAAAATCAGCTAGATGCTACAGTCTATGTGTATGCCTCTACTATTTGTTTTCTAAGTGCTAGGTGGATATGTACTTTTTTGATGAGGTATATTTCTTCTGCCAAATTAATGTTGATAATGGCATTGCTAGGTAGTACGTTTATGACTTATGCTATAATTTCAGATACAATCTTAGGTTTATATAGTTTAGTTGCAGTATCTTTTTGTATGTCTTTGATGTTCCCTACTATTTATGGCTTAGCATTACAAAATATGGGAGATGAGGCAAAGCTTGGTTCAGCAGGACTCATTTTAGGTATTGTTGGAGGAGCAGTAATGCCTTTATTTCAAGGTATGGTTATAGATGTCGGAGGTAAAGGGTTGTCTGATAGTTTATTCTTTGGGTTTATTCCTGAGATTAGATTTTCGTTTGTAATTCCTTTGTTCTGTTTAGTGATAGTTGCAATTTATTGTCTTAGAACTTTGAAACGAAGTAAAGCATAGAACGATGAATAATAAAAAATACGCTTTAGCCTTAGATCTTAAAAATGACGATGTACTCATACAAGAGTACATCGCCTATCATCAGAAAGTCTGGCCAGAGATCAAAAAAAGTATTACCGATGCTGGCATCGTTAATATGGAGATTTTTCGCTTTACTAACAGACTCTTTATGATTATGGAAGTAGACGAAACTTTCTCTTTTGAGCGTAAAGCGAAAATGGATGCCGATAATCCTAAAGTACAAGAGTGGGAAGAACTCATGTGGAAGTATCAAGATGCAATCCCTGGTGCTAAAGACGGTGAAAAATGGGTTATGATGGAGAAAATCTTTGACCTTATCGCCTAGCAACAATTTGTATATAGGTTTGTTATTTGAGTAATAGAAGGCTTTGCAAAACCATATTTTGCACTTATTCTGCGTTATACAAAATTTTAAAATCCTCATTTACAATCAGTAAACTGCGGTTTTAAAATTTTGAAAGCCTTGACTAAGCTCAAAACCTTAGTTATGCAAAGCCTTCTAATAACATTCTAAGAAAAGGTTTAAAAAAACTACCTTTCTTTTCTTTAATAGAATTTTTTAAACATAGCGAATAGCCAAAAGCTAAAAGCTAGAAGCTTAACAATAATGGCAAAAAGTAAAACAAGATCATTCAAATACAATAGCAAATATCCATCTATGGACGATTTGCGTAATGCCTCAAGAAAAAGAGTGCCTAAGTTCGCATTCGAATATTTAGACGGAGGATGTAACGAAGATGTCAACCTTCATAAAAATAGAGACGACATCAATGCGGTAGAGCTGATGCCTTACTACCTTAGTAAGCATACAGAGTCCAAAATGGAAACAGAACTCTTTGGACATACTTACTCTGCTCCCTTTGGGATTGCTCCTGTAGGTTTGCAAGGGCTTATGTGGCCAAAGGCACCAGAAATATTAGCTAAAGCAGCATTCAAAGAAAACATTCCATTCATTCTAAGTACGGTAACAACCACTAGCATCGAAAGAGCAGCGGAAATTACCGAAGGTAAAGCATGGTTTCAGTTGTACCATCCTGCCGAAAAAGAATTGAGAAATGATATTCTAAAAAGAGCGGAAGCGGCGGAATGTCCTGTGTTAGTGATCTTGGCAGATGTACCTACTTTTGGTTTTAGACCGAGAGACATACGTAATGGTCTTGCTATGCCTCCAAAGTTTACGGTAAGCAATTTCTTACAAGTATGCATGCGTCCAGAGTGGGGATTGAGAACACTATTCAATGGTCAGCCACAGTTCGAAACACTTAAGCCTTATATTCCAAAAGGATTGAACCTAAAAAAATTAGGAGACTTCATGGATAAGACCTTCAACGGTCGTTTGAATGAAGAGAAAATCAAAGAAATCAGAGACATTTGGAAAGGTAAATTAGTCGTTAAAGGAATCGTCAACGAGCCAGATGCAAAAATGGCAAAAGACCTTGGTTGCGATGGTATCATTGTTTCTAATCATGGTGGTCGTCAGATAGATGCAGGGCAGTCAACCATTGTTCCACTACCTAACCTTAAAGAAAAGTTTGGAGATGAAAACTTCAAAGTAATGGTAGATAGTGGTTTGCGTTCTGGTCCAGACATCGCTAGAGCTATGGCATCAGGTGCAGACTTTACCTTCATGGGTAGATCATTCATGTATAGTGTAGGGG
>WTJX01000080.1 GCA_011524675.1 Cytophagales bacterium | reverse complement strand
TATGAACTGAGCCTTATATGAAAAACTGTAGTAACCAAAAATCAAGCCTGTGGAGCTTCCTTATCCAGTAAATAAGTCGAAAATCGGGAAGTCATGCGATGACACCGAAAAAAGTCTTACTATACTCTTTATAGTAAATTTAAAATCACTGATTTTTAACTCATTTACTGGGGGATCTCCAAGGGCGGAAGCGCTCAATACTAATGATACAAGCTATTGAATAACTAATTATAAAGACTCTTTACAACTATAAAGTAATACGTGATTTACCGAATGCTTATTGAAATCCTCATTTACAACCAGTAAACTGCGGTTTTAAAATGTTGAAAGCCTTAACTAAGCACAAAAACTTAGTGATGCAAAGCCTTCGTCTATTTTATTGCGTGCTTATAACAAAAGAGGTATGCAACACCTTTGAGAACAAAAACTACCTCTTAAAAGCGCGTAATCGACCAATAGAGTACATTTTTTTTAAAAACAGAACACATTCCGAACATAAGTTAAATGATGATTTGATGTTCGGACATAAGTTTGTATCACATCCAAAACACTAATTCTAGGTTTTAAACACATGAAACGAGCATGTCGAATGTCAAAGGTCAAATGTCTAATGTGGTGTTAATACCGTCAGACAAGCGCATGATTAAAACATGTATAACATACTGAATAACAATATGTTAGTACTTGTCTAGCGACTAGATACTTTTAAACACATGAAACCCGCAGGTTAAAAGTTGAAGGTTTTAGTCTAACACACAAGGGCATGATTAAACTTAAAACTTAAAACCTATAACTTAAAACGTATATAAACACATGAAAATACACATCAAACTTTTATTATTTGTTCTAGCTATCACGGTCTTTGAAAATACTTTTGCAAAGAAGAAACCTAATATCTTATTTGTTTTGGTAGATGATCAAGCGCCTATGGATTTTGATTTTTATAATAAAGACACTAGGCTACAGTCTCCTACGATAAGCAAGTTGGCACAGGAGGGGATAGTGATAGATGATGCAAGACATATGGGGGCGATGTTGGGCGCAGTATGTACTGCTTCGAGGCATATGATTATGACGGGAAGAACGCTTTGGCACATCCCTAGTTTTTCTAAATATACCAACCCTAACAATATTGAGCATATGGAAAAGTTTACCATAGCGCCTATTTTTAGAGAGGCAGGTTATACTACTTTTAGGACGTGTAAAAATGGAAACTCATACGCTTTAGCCAATGAGCAGTTTGATATCAATATTTCCGCTACCAAGCGTAAAGGTACTGAGGAAGACGGTAGTGCTTGGCATGCTAAGCAAGTGATAGATCATCTGAATCAGAGAATACAGGACAAAGAAGAAAAGCCATTTTTTATTTATTTTGGTTTTTCTCACCCTCATGACGCTAGAAATGGTACGCCAGAATTGCTTGCAAAATATGGTGCGATCAATCACAGTGATCAATCTAGCTTGCCACCTGCTAACCCTAAGCACCCACCATTACCTGCCAATTACCTTTTAGAGCATCCTTGGGCACATGCCATGAGAATACGCGATGAAGTAGCTGTACCGGGGGTATGGAGAAATAGGGATGAGCATACTGTTCGTAATGAGATAGGAAGACAATATGCGTGTGTAGAAAATATTGATAACCAATTGGACAAGGTGCTCAAGAAACTAGAGCAGATGGGGGAGCTTGACAATACGTATGTTATCTATACTTCTGACCATGGAATAGCGATCGGTAAGCATGGCTTGATGGGAAAACAAAACTTATATGAGCATTCGTGGAGAGTACCTTTTGTGGTAAAAGGACCAGGTATCAAAGCAGGCACTAGAGCGGAGGGTGGTTTTTATTTGTTGGATATACTGCCTACACTATGTGAGCTAGCGGACATCAAAGCACCGGAAACAGTAGAAGGTAAAAGCTTTGTGCCTGTGCTTAGAGGAGAAAAGGAGCGTATTAGAGAAACGATGTATGGGGTATATGCTGGTGGTTCTAAGCCGGGTATTCGTACAGTCAAAAAAGGAGACTGGAAACTTATAAAGTATGACCTTAAAGATGGTCAAGTGAGAAAAACTGAGTTGTTCAATTTGGCTAAAAACCCTCATGAGTTTATAGCGGAGTCCAAAAGGAAGGATCAATGGGAAAACAATTTGGCAGAGGTGCCTGCCTATGCTGATAAGCTCAAAGAAATGGAACAATTGCTCTTGGAGGAAATGAAAAAACATGACGATCCTTACAGATTATGGGATCAGGAGCAATAGTATCACAAATTAATTAATAATGAAGAATTAAAAATTAATAATGACGGTAGTGGTAGTTGGTTGTTTCTAGTTTTATTGCAAGCAATGAAAAAAATGAAGGGGGATAGTGCTTGGTGATTAACGATTTGTGTTGAAAATCTTTGGACTTTGGACTAATGACTTAGTACTATATATTCCATGTTTACCATTGAGTGATTGGTTATGTAAGACGCAAAACCTAGAATGTAAAACTTAAAACGTATAAACACACGAAATCAGCAGGTTAAAGGTTAAACGTTAAAAGTTGAAGGTTGAGTCTAACACACAAGGGAATGATTAAAATACTCAAAGTCCATAACTCATTGTTCAAAGCTTTTTTTAACTTGAACACTTAAATACACGAACACATGAAACGAGCATGTCGAATGTCAAAGGTCAAATGTCGAATGTGGCGTTAATATCTACAGACAAGCGCATGATTAAAACACATATAACATACTGAATAACAACATGTTAGTACTCCTGTCTAGCGACTAGATACTAACTACTAGATACTTTTGAACACATGAAAAACGTACTTATTTTCATTGCCTTAAGCTGTATGGCAATGACAACCTATGCAGCATCAAATGATGCAACAAAAGAAAAACGTCCCAATATCATTTTTTTCTTTTCTGATGACCAATGTTATAATTCTCAAAAGAACTTTGGGAATAATCAGACCAAAACACCTAGCCTAGACAAACTAGCAAGCAAAGGGGTGGTTTTTAAAAGACATTATAATACTACTGCCATCTGTATGGCTAGTAGGGCTAATGTGATGTCTGGACTATATGAATATAAGTCGGGGTGCAACTTTGATCATGGTAACTTGGCTACGAAGCTTTGGACTACATCTTACCCTATGCTTTTGAAACAAAACGGCTATACTGTAGGCTTTGCGGGTAAGTTTGGTTTTACGGTTTCTGATGCTGAGGAGATGGAGGTACATAGAGAGGGTGAGCATGTGAAAGGGGACTTTGACTTTTGGGCAGGTGGGCCTAAGCAAACGTCATACAAAACGGCTGAAAATGTCTCTATTGCTCACTATGCGGATAAATACCCTCATAGTACAAGAGCATATGGTGCTGCTACCATAGATTTTATGAAGTCCGCAGTAAAGAAAGACAACCCTTTTTGTATGAGTGTGTTTTTCAAAGCACCGCACAAACCTTCTTTGCCAGATCCTTTTTTTGATGATGTGTATAAAGATACTCACTTCGATAAGTTGCCTAATTATGGTAGAGAGGCAGGAGAGCACCTGTGCCAGCAGAGTAGAATGGGAAGACAATACAAGAAGTTTACAGCTTGGGGTTATCAAGATGATGAGCATTACCAGCAGTCTCTTAGAGTATATCATCAATTGATCTATGGTGTGGATTATGCCATAGGGATGATTATGGACGAACTGAAAAACTTGGAGATAGATGATAATACGATCATTATCTTTTCATCTGATAACGGTTATTTTTGTGGTTCTCATGGTTTAGGGGGAAAGGTATTGCCTTATGAAGAGGGGGCAAGAGTACCTTTGATAGTGTATGATCCTAGACACCCTAAAAGTACTCATACCCGAGAGACTACTTCTATCACGGGGAATGTGGATATTACAGCTACCATTTTAGATTTTGCTCAAGTGAAGATTCCTAGTCACTATGATGGGAAAAGCTTACTACCTATTATCGACGATCATACTACACAAGTCCACAAAAATATTCCTATCACACAAGCATGGGGGGAGGTAGCAGCGCAGAGTTTTTCTGTTGTAGAGCAACAATATAAATATGTCTATTGGTTTTACAAGAACGAAAAAATGGGAATAGAGCCTGCGGAAGAACTTTTTGATATTAAAGGTGATCCATTTGAAATGAAGAATATTGCTAATGATCCTGCGTATAAAGAGGTCTTGGCTAACATGAGGGGCTTGTATGACCAACAGTTGCAGCACTGGAAAAATGAATGTGTCAAAAACCATGGTTATCCAAAGTATGGTGTCCTCTATGATAGAAAATTGGACTGGGCACAAAAGGAGGCTTATATAACTGCAATGACAGAAAGCAAGGACGATAAAAAAAGTACTAAAAAAGCATCAAAGAAAGCGTCCAAAGAAAAGAAGGCTGCTAACAAAGGAAAGAAATAGAGATGTCAAGACTTTTAGACAAAAGACTAGATTCAATTCCATGAAAGTGGCTTGAAAGATTAAGGATTAGAGATCAAAGATTAAAGAGGGGTGTCAGTGATTAGTGGTTAGTGATTAGAGGTTAATTACAAAAAAGCTAAAAACTTATGGACTATTGACCATCGACTTTGTACTTCCTACTCCTACTATTAGACACTTAAATAACAAAAGGCTACTATCCCAAAAGTTAGCCTTTTGTTATTTGTTTTTTGGTGTTTACACAAGTAAATCGTTTTTGGTAAAGTTTTCTACTCCTTTACGCTCTTGTACTTGTCGTGAAAGCGTATAAAGCGAAGGTCAAAGGTGTGAGGGATGGTACTATGAAAAGTGTGTCTTGTTTTGCCTGTAGGCAAAATGGTGTTACCTATAGGTAAAGAGGTGCAGTTTTCAGCACATGTTAATGGGTAAAGTAGGCTGTCTTGATCTCCTATAAGCAAATATTTGGCTATTTGTCTTAGGCTGATGCTGGCATTGTCTAAGCTTTGGTTGTTAAGTATCAATACGATGGACAAACTGTCGGACTGCTCATCAATCTTTTTTCTATGCGTTTCGGTAATGGTGATTTCAATATCTTTTGACAGCATGTCGTCCTCATTCTTCCATTTTTCTTTAAAATGATCCATGGTTTTGCCCATGCCTTCAAAAACAGCGGTCGCTCCAAACTCTACCGTATTACTCAATACCTCTTGCCCCATATCTACTATTTCATCCTTTTTTTCGATCACTTTTGAGGTAACAAGATATAGGTTTGTAACTATCAATCCGCCCAACATAAGCACACAAAGTCCTATGTACAAGAGGTTGGTTTTTAGCTTGATTTCTTCGCCTTTTAGTTTTTTATAGATGAGGCGGACAATGAGATAGAACAGCAGAATACCTACAATGCCTATCAATAATGAAAGTATGATGATTTGACTCATGATGTATGTTTTTGTGATGTAAATATAGTGGAATTTTTTTAACTAGGCGAACAAAAATAATTGTGGGGTAAAAAACGAGTGATTTTAGTTCAGATCAAGGAAGGAAGCAAAGCTTTCTAAAAATAGCTGTTTTTTATCATAAGTGTTTTTGGACGACTACCTATATAAAATAATTTTGTCTATATCAAGACATACACCGTATATGAAAAAACAGTTACTTTGTTTCAGAAGCTTTTACGAAAAAATAAATCTAAAAAGTACAGCTCTAAGTATTTTTGGACGACTACTTACTAAAAAAACATATGGATCATGTAGTAATCATAGGTAATGGAGTGTCGGGCGTTACGGCTGCACGGCACATACGTAAACTGAGCAATAAAAAGATTACCATTATTTCCTCTGAGACTGATTTTTTCTTTTCAAGAACGGCGCTGATGTATGTCTATATGGGACATATGAGGTTTAAAGATACGCAACCTTACGAGCCTAACTTTTGGAAAAAAAATAACATCTTGCTTAAAAAGGCATATGTCAAAACCATAGACTTTGCTAGGAAAACATTAGCACTCGATACGGAAGAAAGTATTGCTTACGATCATTTGATTTTGGCGGTAGGCTCTGTACCTAATAAGTTTGGATGGAAGGGGCAAGACCTAGCAGGTGTGCAGGGGCTGTACCACTATCAAGACTTGGAACGCTTAAACCACGCTACTCAAAGAGGAATAAAAAGAGGGGTAATTGTAGGAGGTGGACTGATAGGCGTAGAGTTGGCAGAAATGTTACATTCTAAAGGAATAGATGTAAGTTTTCTTGTACGTGAGCCTAGCTTTTGGGGCAAGGTACTTCCAACGCAAGAATCTGAAATGATAAACCGTGAGATACTAAAAAATGGGATAGACTTACGCTTGGGAACAGAACTTAAAGAAATAGTTGCTGACTATGAGGGATGGGTGTCTAAAGTAATCACTACTACCGGTGAAGAGATCGCTTGTGAGTTTGTGGGCTTGACCGTAGGGGTAAGTCCTAATATTCACTTTCTCAAAAATACATCATTAGCTACTGCAAGAGGGATTCTTGTCAATCATTTTTTGGAGTGTAATCAAGAGGATGTATATGCTATAGGTGATTGTGCCGAGTTTGAGGATGCCATAGAAGGCAGAAGGAAAATAGAACAGGTGTGGTACACGGGGAGAATGATGGGCGAGGTGGTAGCCAAAACGATTTGTGGCAACAGAACAGCCTATACACCGGGGCATTGGTTCAACTCTGCTAAGTTTTTTGATATTGAATATCAAACCTATGGGCAAGTATTAGCCAATTGCAGAGAAGGTGAAATGGACTTTTACTGGGAGCATAAAGACGGAAACAAATGTGTACACATCGTCTTTGAAAAGGAAAGCAAAAAGTTTGTAGGAATAAATACTTTTGGCATCAGAATGAGGCATCACTGTTTTGATCAATGGCTCAATGAAGGGCGTAGTGTGTTGCATGTATTGGCGCATTTGAAGGATGCTAATTTTGATCCTGAGTTTTATAAAAAGTATGAAAGCGAGATTATTGATAAGTTTAACCGTGAAAATGGTACAGATATCAAGGTCAAAAAGAAAAGCTGGAGACGTATCATCCACTCCAGATTGAGCAATTAGGTAGGTATGAAGAATATGTCGAATGTCGAATGTCTAAAGTCGAATGTCGAAAGTCGAATGTGTCGTTAATACTGACTGATAGTTGATGATTATAAAGCCGCAAATCGCAAATCGAATGTCGAATGTCGCATAGCTTTTTCAACTCGAAAACATGAAACCAGCAGGTTAAAGGTTGAACGTTAAAAGTTGAAAATTGAGTTTAGCTCAAAAAAATATGTCTAATAAAGTAGAACGTAAAACGTATATAAACCGATGAAAATAATAAAAACAGTAGGCTTAATCCTTTTTCTCATTGCTTTAGGGATTTTTACTTCTCTCGTGTTTTTGGGGGAGTTTCGCCTTGATCGTCAAGACTATGCTAGTATCATCGAAAGCAAAGGGTTCAAAAGCACACTCTTTCTTGAAGGGATGGAAAACACTGTCGTAGGAAAAGAGTTTGCTTCCATCTACGACATGTCTCGCCATATCACTAAAACACTAGATCAGGCAAACAAGTATTATAAGGGGAAAGAAGATTGGGACTCAGTTGTTTGGGACTCTCCACACGCGATAGCTTATCCCTTCATGAAAGCATCGGGGCGCGGAATAGTCGTGGAGCATCGAAGCCTTTGTTGGTATTTGACTTTTGGTCTTGGTATCTTGGGATCGCTGCTATACATACTGCCCAATGTCATTCTGTTAGGTCCTGCGGGGATCAAAAACAATGGTGTCTTTCAACATGCTGCCACCAACAAAGGATGGATAGGGGTATTGACAGCGGTGTATTTGGTGTCTTTTTATATTCTGTTGTATTTCTTTCCCGAGTATGCGGTCAACTGGACATATGTCTTAGACCCTATCAGAGAAAGTTTGAGTGGTAATGCAGCAAGTCAATGGTTTGTGTATGGTTTTTTATACTGTGTAGTCATGAGCGTCATGGCTGTTCGTATGTATATCAAATACCGACACAATGCCTATCAAATCCTCAGAACTACAGTGGTATTATTTTTTCAAATCGCTTTTGCTTTTCTAATCCCCGAAATATTGGTGCGCTTCAATATGCCTTACTATGACTTCAAGAATGCTTGGCCGCTTGACTATGATTTCTTTTTTGACTGGAATATCGACAAGTTACGGGCTAATGGTAACATAGGCTTATTTATGCTTGTGTGGGGCATCGCCTTGACGGTAGTCATTGTTCCTGTGATGGTTTATTTTTTTGGGAAACGTTGGTACTGCTCATGGGTATGTGGCTGTGGTGGTCTTGCCGAAACGCTTGGAGATCCTTATAGACAACTATCAGATAAAAGCACGAAAGCATGGCAGGTAGAACGCTACCTTATTCATGGCGTATTAGTTTTTGCTATCATCATGACAGCAGCTACATTATATACTTACTTTTCTGAAGTAGAAAGCATACTTTGGATTAGCACATACAATTTACAGTATTATTATGGTTTCTTGGTTGGTTCTATTTTTTCAGGCGTAATAGGTACGGGCTTTTATCCTGTAATGGGCAATAGGGTATGGTGTCGTTTTGGTTGTCCTTTGGCAGCATATATGGGGATAGTGCAGCGATTTAAGTCTCGCTTTAGAATCACAACCAATGGAGGGCAGTGTATTTCTTGTGGCAACTGCTCTACCTATTGTGAGCAAGGGATAGATGTGAGGGCATATGCTCAAAAAGGACAAAATATAGTACGTGCTTCCTGTGTGGGCTGCGGAATATGCGCTGCGGTATGCCCTAGAGGTGTACTCAAATTGGAAAATGGACCTGAAGAAGCCAGAATAGAAGACCTTCCTTTGATTGGGTTTGACACAAAAAGTACACAGAAGTAAAAGGACAACGAATAAGGAACTCCTTTTTAAGTTTCTGCCCCTTCAATATACAGATTGTATCCATTCGGTAAACGCACGTATTGTGTTTTGCTTTTCTTGATTTTTCACTAAATACTTCCTATGGCTAAAGCTTTTAGCCTTTAGGGGTTAGCTTTTGAATAACATATCGTTTTAACTCATTACAAAAGCTAATACCTAATAGCTCATAAAAATGAAGACGTAGTTCACAGAACACTTACTAAAGATTGAGCTTAGGAGTTTCAAAACACTTAAAAATAAGGCTATATTTGTGATCTTGTATCCGTTATAACAGTTTTATAACTGTGATTGCGTTTTTATTCATCGCTTCTACTTAGGTTTTATGCCCTACATAATATTTGTTTATGAAGCAGAAAACAAAATTAAGTACTTGAAATCACCCTACTCCTTATGCTAAAAAATACACAGCAAAAATTAGAAGCCGTAAAGCAATTGGAAGCTTCAAGCACTTTTCCGAAGCAGGATATTTATTTCCGTATTCTCAACTACATCATCAAAGAAGAGCAAGAAGGAAGAAACGTCAAGTCTTCTGCCATGGCTATAGACCTGATGAAAGGTGACGCAGATAATTTGAAGACAAACCGCGACTCTTACATGAGAGCAAAGATATTCAGTTTAAGGAAAGACCTGAATATTTTTTACCTTTCAGAGGGCAAAAATTTACCGCTAAAGGTGGTGATTCCCAAAGGCAAGTATAAGGTAGAACTTGTAAAGTCTGAAAACATTAAGAAAGAGAGAAAAAAAATAAAGATAAAGCTCAGTCGCAAGCAATGGCTTCAACTCTTTTTTATCTTCAACCTAGTGCTTTTAACCATATCACTGTACTTTTTCTTTAGTTCTCCAACGAAAAAAACAATAGTCAATAACGCTCAAAAATCCATAGCATCCTTATTTATAAGTAATAACAAACCACTAGACATCGTTCTTGGCGACAGATCGTTTTATTATGAGTACGACCCAATACTGAAAAGAAACCGTTTTATCTTTGATACGGATGTAGAGTACCCCGTCAATGAAGGTAAGTTTTCTAGCTTAATAAGAAGATTTCCAGAAAGAAAAATCAAAAAAGCCACTACCTTTCAACATACAGATATTGGTAATATTCACTTTGCGAATGAGCTCTCAAAAGAATGGGGAGCATACCAGCAAAACACCAAGGTATACCAGTCTACTCAAAAAACAGAAGTAATCAATAATCTAATATTTATCAGTAAGGCTACTTCTGGAGATATATACGAAACGTTATTTCGTTTTTTTTCTGAGACAAACTGTATGTTTAGCTATACACCTCAAGGCAAAAGCAATATCCTATCATATGACATAGGAGACAGTATCGTCTACTTTAGCAATAAGCCTACATACATCAATGAAAAGAAAAAATACACTTCCTATATTCTAATAAAAAAAGTACAATTGGGAGACGGGCATGAAGCTTTATTTTTATTACCAGGTACTAATGCGGCAAGGAATTATCTGACAGAAAAATATTATGACGACCAGCTTATAGAAGATTTATCAGACTCATTCAAGGGTAAGATACCCAACGAGTTCGAAATCCTCCTTGAAGTGAAAGGTGG